>JAGQPV010000036.1 GCA_020426545.1 Planctomycetaceae bacterium | reverse complement strand
CAGATCGATGTGGCACGGGAGCATTGTGCCAGACTGCCCGGTCGTTCGCCCACGAAAAACTGAGGGAGGGGCGTTGGCTCGCGGGGCTCCCGTCAAGAGGAGCCAGCCGCTGCCGGAACCGGAACGTTCGGCAGCAGCGAGGGCCGCCCCATCGTGTCACGGACGCACATTTCCACGGTGGGCGACCGGCACAGGAAGAAACGAACTGGAGGAAGGGGCAGGGCTGGATCAGTACTGGCGGATCATCCGCTGTATGACGTAGCCAAGAATCCGTCGCCAGGCCTGCTCGACCGTGTCATTCCACTCACGGTCGAATTCGCAGGCTGTCGCAATCAAGGTTTCCAGCCAGATATCGTAGAAGTGAGGCTCGATGTTCAAGTGATCGCGGTCGTGCGTGGTGGCGCGTTCACGGATCTCGGCCAGTGCTGCCGGTTCACCCATGGTCGCAGCTGCGCACAATTCCAGCGAGCGGGCCAGCATCTGGTGTTGCCGCTGCAGATCCGTGGAACGAAACTTCTTCCTGATCTCTTCGGAAGCTCCCAGAAAACGTTCATAAAAGGCTGGCATAAACTCTTCAGAGGCGATGCAGCGGCGAATGCTCTGCAGTAATACGTCTCTGGGGGCCATTTCCTCCATCGTTTTCCTGTCTGTCCAGCTGTAACGGGTACATCAACATCTGAGATGCGAGCCATCACCCCGCGGAGAACCTGCCTCCGGCACGGTTCGGTCTATTGTCGGGGCACCGATAAGTCAAAGCACAGAGAGGCCTTGCGGGCCAGGTTGACGCGACCCCGGATCAAAAAGGCTGCTGAATCTACACCGATCCAAACGTATAGACTTTATGGCCATTGTCAAGCTGGGTGTTGGAACGCCTGGTCCTCGACACCGCCGCGCGAAACCTGCACGAATGCCAGCCAACGCAGGAACACCCGGGAAGGCATTTGGGGAATGTTGCCGGCGTCCGCAGTCGGGCAGTGGTGGTGCAGGCGGGGGGGCCTCTGCCGCGGCCGATTCAGAATTTCTGCAGCCACGAGCGGAGACCCAGCATGATCATCTCAATGGAGACCGTGCCCACGTACAGGGCTGTGATCCGTCCGGCGATCTCGATGTACCGCTGAATCAGGTCGGCGTTGGTCGTGCGGACGTGGTCGTGAATCGATTTCAGCAGAATGATGACCGCCACGGAAATAGTCAGAGCGAGGACAATCGCGCCGCAGGCCGCCAGCGGTGGCAGCTGTTTGCCCACGATGACGCTGGCACTCAAGGTGCCGGGGCCGATCAGCACGGGCATGGCAATCGCCCCGGCCAGATATTTCGATTCGCCCCGCAGAATCTCGATCGCGGTCGGTCCGCGAAATACGAACTGCAGACCGATCAGCAGGAAGACAATCCCGCCGAAGATCTGAAAGGAGGCGAATTCCGCCTGGACGATTCCCGAGAAGATCGCATCTCCCGCGAGCGCGAAACAGCCGAACACCGCTCCGGCAATCAGCACGGCCCGAATCAGCACACTGCGGAAGGCCTTGCGGTCCAGCGTCTGAATCACATCCAGGAGATAGACCACGACCAGGAACGGATTGAGCAGGGCGAGCAGGAGGGCAATGGCTCGAAAAAAGTCGGACATGATCTCTTGTTAACTGGGCAGCGAGCGAAACAGGGCCGGAGCAGGCCACAGGTATACGAAAAAACCCCGGAAGCACCTGAAAGATGCGTCCGGGGTTCAAGTGGCGGGGACAGGATTCGAACCTGCGACCTCGAGGTTATGAGCCTCGCGAGCTACCAACTGCTCCACCCCGCGTCCATGTTGTCACGGCTGGCTGACCAAGTTGGTGAAGTTCACCGTGCTCAGCTGGCTGCCGTGAGTTTATTGTATCGGCAGCTCGGCGGGAGTCGAGCCACCTTCACTGGAAATTCGGCAGGAATTCCGGATTTCTCCCGCGCTTCGCGTGGTAAGCCAATGGAAACAGACAGTTTGCGGCGTACTTCTGTTCCGTAAGTTCACTATTTGGCAGCCGGGAACTGCCGGGGCGGCCTGTCGTCCCTTTCTTAGAAGTCCGCATTGCGGGGTGTGCGGGCGAAGGGAATGCAGTCGCGAATGTTCACCATGCCGGTCAGCAGCTGCACGAACCGCTCGAAACCGAGACCGAAGCCCGAATGCGGCACGGTGCCGTAGCGGCGGAGGTCGAGGTACCACCAGTATTCTTCAGGATCGAGTTGGCACTCGTGCAGTCGCTCGGTGAGGATGTCGAGGCGTTCTTCCCGCTGACTGCCGCCAATGATTTCGCCGATGCGGGGCACGAGGACATCCATGGCACGCACGGTGCGGCCATCGTCGTTGCACCGCATATAGAACGGTTTGATGGTCCGGGGGTAGTCGAACAGAATGATGGGCTGTTTGAAGTGTTCTTCCGTCAGCCATCGCTCGTGTTCTGACTGCAGGTCCTTGCCCCACTCGACGGGGAATTCCCATGTTTTCCCGCTGGCCTCCAGCAGCTCGATTGCTTCCGTGTAGGGCACGCGGATGAAATCGTGACTGACGATGTTCTCCAGCACTTCCAGCACGGTCTTGTCGATTCGCAGGTTGAAGAACTCCAGATCTTCCCGGCAGTTTTCCAGCACGTCTTTTGTGACCGTACGGATGAATTCCTCGGCCAGCCGCATGTTGTCATCAAGGTTGCAGAAGGGCATTTCCGGCTCGACCATCCAGAATTCGGCCAGGTGCCGGGTGGTGTTCGAGTTTTCGGCACGGAAAGTGGGGCCAAAGGTGTAGCAGCTGCCCAGCGATGTGGCGAAGACTTCGGCTTCCAGCTGGCCGCTGACGGTGAGTGATGCCCGGCGGCCGAAGAAGTCCTGCGTGAAATCGACTTCCGTGGGCTTCTTCGCCAGTTGTTCGAGGTCGAGGGTGGTGACGGTGAACATCTCCCCCGCGCCTTCGCAGTCGCTGGTGGTGATGATCGGCGTGTTGATGTACAGGAAGCCCCGCTGCTGGAAGAATTCATGAATCGCGCGGGAGGCGGCGTTCCGCACCCGCATGATGGCCCCGAAGGTGTTGGTGCGGGGACGCAGATGGGCAATTTCCCGCAGGAATTCGAAGCTGTGCCGTTTCTTCTGCAGGGGGTAGGTTTCGGCATCGGCCGTGCCGGGAACTTCAAAACTGGCGGCGTGCAGTTCGATCCGCTGGCCTTTGCCGGGTGATTCCTGCACGGTGCCGCTGGCAATGAGGCTGGCCCCGGTGGTGGCTTCGCGGATGTGCTCCTCGTAGCCGGGCACCTGGCCATCGATGACCACCTGCAGGCTGCTCATGCAGCTGCCGTCGTTCAGCTCGACGAACGAAAAGCCATTCTTTGAGTCTCTTCGCGTGCGAACCCAGCCCGCTACGGAAACCTCTTCCCCGGGCTGGGCATCCCTCAGCAGTTTCACAACGGGTGTGTAAGCCATCGCGGTGCTTCCCTGTCAATACGGTGCTGTCGGGCAGTCGACCTGCCGCGGCTGGCAGCACGAATTCTCCTGAAATGCGGCCTGTCCGGCGGCTGGATGGTCTCCGGCTGTCAGGTCATCGCTGAGAGCCCGCCGAGCTCCGGCAAACTGCACAGCCTGCATTGGTCGCAGAATCTGCCGCCGTTTGCAACCGGGAACAGAATCGCGGCTTGAGGCGGAGGGCTTGAACTGCAGGTGCCACGGGCTAAGAATACAGTCTCCGCACGATGTCACAAACTCCTCCACGGTTTTGTGAACTCCGACCAGACAATGAGAACCCCGCGGGCGGTTGTGCGGAACCTCAAACAGAGCCGTGCATCTATCAGCTTCAGACAGTGTGATTCGCACAGCGGGCATTGAGTCACCATGCGGGCTGCACCGCCTCTCACCGGCTGCAGTCACCAGGAATTGAACCCGCGGAAATGCGAAGTGCCTGCTCCCGCGGGGGCTGCGGCACAGCAGGACCGCAGACAGAATCCCTTCCGGATCGGATTCCGGCTGGCATTCCGCATCGATCATCCGCAACCCTCCCGATCCCACTCCCACGACCGAGGAACCCTCTCTCATGATTCGCCTGATTCACCGTCATTCAACCAGCCAGCAGTCGCGCGGCCCCGGCCGCCGAACATGGTGTGCCGTCGCAGTGGCGGGCCTGGCCCTCAGTGTGGCGGGTACATTCCGCCACGTGGCTGCAGAGGACGCTGCGGCACCTGTGGTGGTCATTCAGGTTCCCGTGGGACTGGGGAAGCTGATTGAGCCGGAAGACAACGTGGCCACGGCCGAGAAAATTGCGCTGGGAAAACAGCTGTATTTCGATAAGCGACTTTCGGGAGACAACACGGTCTCCTGTGCCAGCTGCCACGATCCGGCCAAAGGCTTCAGCAATGGAGCGCAGTTCGCCACGGGAGTGGGCGGGCACCTGGGTGGCCGCAATTCGCCCACGGTCATCAATGCGGCCTATCAGCGGTTTCAGTTCTGGGATGGCCGGGCCGGCACACTGGAGGAGCAGGCTCTGGGGCCGATCGAGAATCCGATCGAAATGAACATGAAGCTGGACGATGTGGTGGCGAAACTGAACGGGATTGAGGGCTACCGCACTCAGTTTCAGCAGATTTTCGGCACCGACGTGACGAAGGACGGGATCGCGAAAGCCATCGCAGCCTACGAGCGGACCATTCTCTCGGGAGATGCACCGTACGACCACTACAAGGCCGGCGACAAACAGGCGATGTCGGAAGCGGCTGTCCGCGGGATGGAACTGTTTTTCGGCAAGGCGCACTGCAGTGCGTGCCACTCGGGGGCGAACTTCACCGATAACGCGTTCCACAACATCGGCGTGGGTGAGGAGTCGGACAAGGGCCGGGCCACCATCAGCGGGCTGGGTGGCGATACAGGGGCGTTCAAGACGCCCACACTGCGGGAGATCGCCCGGACAGCCCCGTACATGCACGATGGCAGCATCAAAACGCTGGAAGAAGTGGTGCAGCACTATAACAAGGGCGGGAATGTCAACGACTACCTCGACGAGGAAGTCTACGAACTCGGCCTGACCGAGCAGGAAGTCAAAGACCTGGTCACCTTCATGAAGGAAGGCCTGGCCAGCAAATCCTACCCCGACCACAAACCGCCGAAACTCCCCGAGTGACAGACCGCAGGCGTCACCACTGGTTGTGCTGTTGAAGTATGTGGTTGAAGAGCACGCCCGCGAAGTTATTACCGCAGTCAATCCGGCCTGAAGATCAGCGCCGTCGGCCAGCAGGCCGGCGGCGTTTTTTCATCTGCAGATGTCGTCGGCCAATGAAGATGCCATCGCCACAACCCGTCTGCGGGCAGGCTGGCCGAGCTGGCCGGTCAGCCGCTCATGGATCACCTGCCTTAAGACATCAGCCAGCCGGACATTGGCCTATTAGAAATTACGCCATGCGGCCGCGCAGCAACGTCGCATGTCTATGCATCATTGATGCGCAGGGCGGCATGGATGTTGCGCCAGTGTGATCTGCTGCTGCTTTCGGGGACTGGTGGATTGTGGGGAACGGCTGGCGTACTGCGGGAATCAGCAGGCGGGAGGCGTGGCGGGAGAAGCCACCGGAGAAGCTTGCCGGCTCAGGCGTCATAGTGCCCTAATCCTGCCACTGGGCCTGGGATTCATCGTAGTGGCTGCTGTTGGCCGTACTGGTGATCCAGGTGTCGGCTGCACCGTAAGAGGCCACGTCCAGATCGAGCAGCTGCTTGCGACTGCCGAGCGAAGTCCAGATGCAGGCATTCACCTGATCGGTCACGAAATGCACGGCACCGTCCGCAGCGAGGACGAGCACGCCGCCCTGGTGGCCGCTTTTCATCGTTCCCGTGCCGCTCTGGTTGGGCAATCGGTCGTAACGCATCATTCTCAGGGAGGCATCCAGATTGCCCTGCGGCGAACCGAACCACTGCGGCTGATGCTGGTCGCTCAGCTGGAACAGGGTCGAGTCGGGCGGGGCATTCACTCCCGCTTCTGAAACAGCGGCGGTGTAAGTCAGGCCGTCCGGGAACTGATCGTTGCTGATGGCTTTGCCTTCGATATTGAAGAAGCCCCAGTCCGGGCCATAGCCAATACTGCCGACGTAGGACGCCGTGGCAAAATTCCACTCGGTCAGCTCCGTCCCCGTTCCGGAGGGACACCGATAGATCGAAAGGGGCTTCCGCACGGCAATCGCCAGGCCCGATTCCGCAGGCAGCGGTGTTCCGTCTGGTGCAGACAGAGTCACCAGGGTGCCGACTGCCGGAGCCGGTGCCGTGTAATGAGCCGCTGTGTGAGCCCGACCGTTATCCATGCTGGCAAATCGACCGGTCTGGGTGTAATCGGTAATTTCATCGGCAAGGGAAGTGTTTTCGAGAAACGGAAGCAGGTAAGCCATCCACACGGGGCCACTTCGGGCCGCCGCTGTTCCGCTGGTTGTTCCCTCCGGTCGCCCCTGGCCGGCAGGAAAGGACCGCTGAGCATCATGAAAGGCATGCAGAGCCACGCCGATCTGCTTCAGGTTGTTCTGACACTGTGATCTGCGGGCAGATTCCCGCGCCATCTGAATGGCGGGCAGCAGCAGGGCCAGCAGAATTCCACCGGCGGCGATGACCACCAGCAGTTCAATGATGGTGAATCCTCGACGGGAGGACGCAGAACCGCGGTGAGCGCTGAGCATGAACACTCCTTCGCCTTCATGGAAGGGCCAGTCCCGGAAGTCGACAGATTCCGAGCCGCCCGTTGAAGGGTGGGAGGGCCGCGGGAAGCTGAGGACTTTCATTCAGAGAAGTTTCTGAATGAGGCACGGCCGACTGGCCAGAGGGAAAAGGGATCCCCTGTCTGAATGATCCATAAATTCTGGCGATCTGGATTCCGAAATGCAACAGTAATGCTGGATATGACTGCGATTCTGCAGGGGGCCAGAGCCCTGGCGGTGTCACCCGAAGCAGGCTGCACTCAATAAAAAACGGACACCGACCAGAGCCGGTGCCCGCATGATGCGACCTGATTTTCCGTCATGCCCGTGGTGCTGCTCTGCTTCAGGAAACAGAAGCAGCGGGGTCAGTCGTTGGGCCAGCTGGCCTGGACTTCGTCGAAGTTCGCAGCGGTTGTCGCGTTCGGCTTCCAGATGCCGGTTGCGGCACCAACGTAGGTTGTACTCATGTTGGTGATGCTGCGACGGGTGCCCAGTGAGGTCCACACGGCCGCGTGCACTCCATCAGAGATAAAGTGAACCGAGCCATCGCCCGCGAGAGCATGCAGCCCGCCCGGGTGGCCACTGTTGAATCCGTCGGTGCTGCCGCGGTTCGGCATGTTATCACCCCGCAGATAACGTCCCAGGGAGTTCCAGTTGCCCTGCGGGCTGCCGAGCCACTGGGGCTGATGTGCGTCGTTGGGCTCGTATCCCATATCAGTCGGCGGATTGTCGGCCCCGACTTCTGACACGGCGATTGTGTAGGAAACACCGTCGGTGAATTCACCCAGCCGGGTGGTCACACCGTAGAAACTGAAGAACCCCCAGCCATCGCTGTAACCATAGTTGGTGGCGTAAGAGGCCGTCGCGGTTCCCCAGGAAGTCAGGTCAGTATTCAGAGCCGACGGGCACCTGTAGGACGGAATGATCTTTTTGGCGGCCAGCTCGACGCCGGAGTTTGTCGGCAGGGCGGTCGTGCCGTCTGCTGCGGTGTAGGGAATCGTGGTTACCGTGTTGGCATGCACGGTCTGGCCGAACATCCAGCCGGCGTTCTGCACCTGTCGGCTGCCATCGCTGGCGAGTTCGCCGGGGAGGGTATAGGTCGAAATTTCATCGGCCAGCGACTTGAGATCCATGTACGGCAGCAGATAGGCCATCCAGCTGGGGCCCATGGTGCCATCGGTGCCGGTGGTCGAACCGGCCGGCCGACCATACATGGGGGGGAAGTTCTGGTGAGTATCGTAGAAGGTGTGCAGCGCCAGGCCCATCTGCTTCATGTTGTTTTTACACTGCGTGCGGCGGGCGGCTTCCCGAGCCTGCTGAACGGCTGGCAGCAGCAGAGCAATCAGGATGGCGATAATGGCGATCACCACCAGCAGCTCGATCAGTGTGAAGCCCCCACGATGATGAGTACGGGGGGAATGGAAGGCGGCGCGCTTCATGTGTATTCCTTCAGAATGGGAAGCAGAATGACTGTCCGACAAACAGAGAATTGGTGAGAGTGAACGTAGGCCAGGCTGGAGTCAGCGCGGCCGTCTACAAAGCAATACGGAACCACAGCGGGTGCTGCAGGCTTCAGTTGCTGGTCTGATGGTATATACCGGTAGCGGGTGCCACGCAGGGACGTCGAAACGTCCGGGGGCATAATCGCTACTGTGTATAAAGTGGAATCAGATTCCGAACCATTTTGAATTTGAGCGCTGCCAGGCCCGTTCGGAAAGGCAGTGGCAGGAACCTGCGAAACTGTTTGAATGGAATCAGGGAAAAATGGCTGAGAATCATAGCCGATGGATAGGAGTATCTCCCTGTTCACAGACAAGTCTGTCAATATTTATGCGTAAATGCAATACGTAGTTTCTGTTGGGCGCTAATTTTCTCGAAGTTTCCTCGACCGGATTTTTCCAGAAAATGACACGGCTCGGGCGATGAATCCTGCTGCCTGCCGGGGCGATTGGAGTCTGCGGTGGTCCCGGCTGACCTTTCCCGTTCGCCATTCGCTGCTGGCTGGTTCGTGCTGGTCACGGGGGAATCAAAAACAGCCAGCCCCCTGAATCACGGTTGATTCAGAGGGCGGGCTGCCGATGGGGATGGGGATGGGGGATGCCCCCGTATGGTGGGGTCGGGGAGTCCACTGTGGGGCTGCGGGTTTCCCCTTTGATTTTCAGGCTCTGAACTTGGCACGTCGCCGATTCAGGAGTTTACCCGGATCGGACAGGACTCTACTTGCGAATCACGAAGTTGATCAGCCGGCCGGGGACGGAGATGACCTTCACCACGGTGGCTCCGGCCAGCAGGCCGGCGATGGATTCGTCCTGTTCGGCCACTGCCTGCTGCTCGGGTGCCGTTGCTTCCACCGGGACCCGCACCCGCCCTTTGACCTTGCCGTTAATCTGCACGGGGATTTCCACATCGGCCTCGTGGAGCAGGGCTTCGTTCAGCTCGGGCCATGGCTCGTATGCCAGGGATTCCGTGTGTCCCAGCAGGTGCCACAGCTCCTCCGCCAGATGCGGAGCAAAGGGAGACAGCAGCAGCACGAACGGCTCCAGCACGGCCCGCGGGCGGACGTCCTGACGGGTCAGCTCGTTGCTGAATTCCATCATGCGGCTGATGGCCGTGTTGAACGACATCGACTCGATGCCATCGGTCACTCCCGTAATCGTCCGGTGGAGCAGCCGCAGCTGTTCTTCGGTCGGCTCGACGTCCTGCACCGCTGCGCTCAGCGTCATCTCTTCCGCGCGGTCATCGACCATCAGCCGCCACACGCGGCCCAGAAAGCGGTACACGCCCTCCACGCCGCTCATGCTCCACGGTTTGACCTGTTCCAGCGGGCCCATGAACATCTCATACAGCCGCAGCGAATCCGCCCCGTATTCCTGTACGACATCGTCCGGGTTGATCACATTGCCCCGGCTTTTGGACATCTTGTAGGCGCGGCTTTCCACGCGAATGCGGGAACTCTCCTTCAGCACGATGCTGTCGCCGTCTTTCTCAACCTGATCGGCCTCCAGGCGGACGGGTGTGAGTTCTTCGCCGGTTTCGCGGTGCTTCCCGCTGACCACATCATCCACGGAAACCCAGTTCCCGGTTTCATCCTGGAACGCGGTGGTTTCGGCTTCACCCAGGATCATCCCCTGATTCACGAGCTTGCGGAAGGGCTCCGCCGTGCTGACGTGCCCGCGATCAAACAGCACCTTGTGCCAGAAACGGGAATACAGCAGGTGCAGCACCGCGTGTTCTGCCCCGCCCACGTACAGATCCACCGGCATCCAGTACTTTTCGCGTTCCGGATCGATGAAGGCGGTCTGGTTTTTCGGATCGGCATAGCGGAGGTAGTACCAGCAGCTGCCCGCCCACTGGGGCATACTGTTGGTTTCCCGTTTCAGCCGGGTTCCGTCTTCCGCCGTGTGGTACAGCCATTCCTCGGGGGCTTCGTCGAGGGGCGGCTCCGGGCGGCCATGCGGTTTGAAATCGAAGTTCTCCGGCAGGTGTACGGGCAGTTCCTCCGGCGCAACGGTCCGCACGAGGCCCGTCAACTGGCCGTCATCGTCCAGCTCGTGCCACAGGGGGAATGGTTCGCCCCAGAAGTGCTGCCGGCTGAACAGCCAGTCCCGCAGCCGGTAATTGACCGCAGCCCGCGCCAGTCCGCCGCTGCCCAGAGACCGGGTAATCTTCTCCTTGAACTCGGCGGTCGGCATGCCGTTGAAGCTGCCGGAATTCAGCGCGGTTCCTTCGCCCACAAACGGAGTTTCGCTGCGGTCGCCCACAGTCCGCTGCAGTTCGACTTCCTCACGGGACGGCTTCCAGCCTTCCGGCGGCTGCACCACCCGGGTGATGGTCAGCCCGTGGGTGACGGCGAATTCCCAGTCCCGCAGGTCGTGGGCCGGCACCGCCATGATGGCCCCCGTGCCGTAACTGCCCAGCACGTAGTCGGCCACCCAGATCGGCACCCGCTGTCCACTCACCGGGTTGATGGCATAACTGCCGGTGAACACTCCGGATTTTTCCCGGGCCAGGTCGGTGCGGTCGAGATCACTCTTGCGGGCGGCCTGGGCGCAGTAGGCCGCCACCGCTTCCCGCTGCTCGTCGGTGGCCAGCCGGTCGACGTAGGAATGCTCCGGCGCGAGTACCATATAGGTCGCACCGTACAGCGTATCCGGTCGGGTGGTGTATACGCGGAGGACGTCGTCCCCGGGCACTGCGGGGAAGCCTGCTCCGGCCCGGACGGCTTTCCACTGGGAGAACGAGCGATCCAGATCGCCGCCATTACCCATGCCGATGTAGAAATCGACCTCGGCTCCTTCGCTGCGGCCAATCCAGTTCCGCTGCAGCAGCTTGATGGATTCCGTCCAGTCCACACCGTCCAGTTCCTGCAGCAGACGGTCGGCGTAGGCGGTAATCCGCAGCATCCACTGCCGCAACGGCCGACGCTCCACCGGATGATTTCCCCGGTCGCTCAGTCCTTCAGCGGTGACTTCCTCATTCGCCAGCACCGTCCCCAGTTTGGGGCACCAGTTGACCGGAGCCTCGTGCTGATAGGCCAGCCGGCGGGCGTCCTGATAGCGGCGGACTGCCTGTTCTCCCTCCGCGGTGACCTCCGGCGGAATGGGGAGTTCGGAAATCGGCCGGCCGCGGCCGGTGCGTTCCTCGCCATCCGGGCCGGTCCAGGTCTGCTGCGGGTCGTACCAGGTGTCGTACAGCTGGAGGAAGATCCACTGGGTCCAGTGGAAATATTCGGGGTCGGTCGTCGAGAGTTCGCGGTCCCAGTCGTAGCTGAAACCAAGCATTTTCAGCTGCCGGCGAAACGTATCGATGTTCTTCTTCGTCGTCTCCCGCGGGTGCGTGCCGGTCTGAATGGCGTGCTGTTCCGCGGGAAGTCCGAAGGCATCCCAGCCCATGGGGTGCAGAACGTGCCGGCCCTTCATCCGCCCGTAACGGCAGACGATATCGGTGGCGGTGTACCCTTCCGGATGGCCCACATGCAGGCCATTCCCCGAGGGGTAGGGGAACATATCGAGGACGTACAGCTTTTCGCCGGCGGGGGCTCCCGCTTCACCCGGGTCGGGCGTACGGAAAGTCTGCTGGTCTTCCCAGTGCTGCTGCCATTTATTCTCGATCCGTCTGGCATCGTAGCGGGGCATGATCGAAACCGGTTCTGGTCGTTTGTCGTGAAAACCGCTCGGCCTGCAGGCCGGCATCAGCCGGAGCCGGGCGGGAAGTAAGTCCATTCAGGCAGAGTCTGCCTGGAAATCTGCCGGAGAACTGCGAAAACTGGCCGCACCGGCAGAGAAATCTGCCGGGAGTTTACACAGTCCGCAAAACGGACAACAGGGACGGACACCGAGTTGTCGGGCTGGCGGAGCCCGTTTCGGCTGGCCACGTCCGCGTGCTGCTGCAGTCAGCGGGCCGCGAGCGATCCCGTCTGTTCCGTGTGCGAACCAGCTGGCGAGTCTATCAGACTGGTCCCCATCCGGGGGCTGCCACAGGTGCTGTCTGCCTTCCCGTTCCTCGAAAATGCTGGCCGGTTGCGCTATCATCAGTGTCCGGAGATCTGATGGACAATCCCGCGGGCGGGAATGTTCGTCTGCAGAGGGTGACCTGTCTTTCCTGTCGTGCCGTTTGCCCCACGCTGCGCAACGGCTCCGCTGGTTCGATTGCGGGCACCCGTCTGAATCCGCACCGGTTGAATCCGGTACCCGGGCGATGACCGGCTTCACGGCCGGTCTGTGGAACCCGGACGACCCTTTCGCGCTGAAGAGTTCCCGTGGAGATTCCCTGTGAAGCGTCTGGTCTTTGCTGCCGTGTTCGTGGTGCCAGCCGTTGCCCTGCTGCTGCAGGCGGCCGGGAGCCAGTTTCCGATACGTATCGCCGCTTTCCGTACAGCGGAAGCAGCAGAACAGCCCGCAGCAGGCGGCAATCAGGCGGCTTCCGGCACCGGCCAGGCCGCTGCCGCCCCTCAATCTGCCAGGCCACTCACCGGCGGGAAGCTGTTTCAGCCGGGGAATCATGTGGTCATTCTCGGCAATACCTTTGCCGAACGGATGCAGTTCGCGGGTTACTTCGAGACGCTGCTGCACAACCGGTTTCCCGAACACCAACTGGTGGTCCGCAACATTGGGTGGTCGGCCGATGAGCTGACACTGCAGCCCCGCCCGCTGGATTTCGGCACGATGGACGAACACCTGGCCCGGCTCGAGGCCGATGTCGTCATCGCCTGCTTTGGTTCCAACGAATCTTTCGCCGGCCCCGGGGGGCTGGACCAGTTCCGCAGCAATCTGGGCAGTTTTCTCGATGGCCTCCAGAGCCAGAAATACAACGGGAAAGTCGCTCCCCGCATTGTGCTGGTTTCCCCGATTGCCCAGGAGCCGCTGCCCGCCGATCTGACGGAAGCCGAACAGCCCGATCTCAACGCCCGCAACGACCGGGATCTCGCGCAGTACACCGGTGCCATGCGGGAAGTGGCCGGCGAGCACGGTGTGGTGTTTGTCGATCTTTTTTCCGCCAGTCGGCAGCTGCAGAGCACCGCAGATGAGCCGCTCACGTTCAACGGCATCCATCTGACGGATGACGGCTACCGTGCCATCGCCCCGTACCTCGCCGAGCCCCTGTTCGGCAGAACGCCGGATTCCTTCGATTCACCCCGGCTGGTGCAGCTGCGGGCCGAAGTCAACGAAAAATCGCTGCAGTTCTGGTACCGGCACCGGGCGGTCAACGGGTACTACATCTACGGCGGCCGCAAAGACCCGTTCGGTACGGTTTCCTTCCCGTCTGAAATGGAAAAGCTGGACCAGATGATCGCGGTCCGCGATCGCCGCGTGTGGGACGTTGCGGCCGGGAAGGACGTGCCGGAAGAAATTGACGACAGCGGAACCCTGCAGATTCCGCAGATTGAATCGAACTACACCCAGGACATCACCATTCTCGAACCCGAAGCCGCCCGCCAGGCCTTCACCATGGCGAAGGGCTACGAGGTCAATCTGTTTGCCTCCGAGAAGGATTTTCCCGAGCTGGAAAACCCGGTCTCCATGACTTTCGATGCCAGAGGGCGGCTGTGGGTCTGCACCATGCCCTCCTATCCGCAGTATCTGCCCGGTACCCCGGTGAACGACAAACTGCTGATTCTGGAAGACACCGATCACGACGGCAAAGCCGATACCTGCACCACCTTCGCCGACGGACTCCACATTCCCGCCGGCTTTGAACTGGGCGACGGGGGCGTTTATCTGGCTCAGCAGCCGGATATCGTCTTCCTCAAAGATACCGACGGCGACAACCGGGCCGACTTCCGCCGCACCATTCTGAATGGGTTCGGCACCGAGGACAGCCACCACGCCATCAGCGCCTTCGAGTGGTCTCCCGGCGGGGCACTGCACTTCCAGGAAGGAACCTTCCACCACAGCCAGATTGAAACGCCCTGGGGGCCGGAGCGGCTGGTGAATGCCGGCGTGTTCCGCTTTGAGCCCCGCACCTGGCGTACGGAAGCATTCGTTTCGTACCAGTTCGCCAACCCGTGGGGCCACATCTACGATTCCTGGGGCCAGAACTTCGTGGCCGATGCTTCGGGCGGTTCCAACTACTTTGGGACGGCTTTTTCCGGCTACCTCGACTATCCCGAAAAACATCCGCGGATGAAGGAATTCACCACCACGAAGGTCCGCCCCACGGCCGGCTGCGAATTTGTCTCCAGCCGCCATTTCCCGGACGAAGCCCAGGGCAACTTCCTGCTGAATAACTGCATCGGGTTTCAGGGCATCAAGCAGCACCAGGTGATCGAAGAAGGCTCCGGTTTCACCACGAAGGAAATCGAGCCGCTGCTGCAGTCCAGCGATCCCAACTTCCGCCCTGTCGATATTCAGTTCGGGGCCGACGGGGCACTATACATTGTCGACTGGTTCAACCCGCTGGTGGGCCACATGCAGCATTCGCTGCGGGATCCCAAACGGGATCACAGTCATGGGCGCGTCTGGCGAATCACGTATCCTTCCCGCCCGCTGGTCGAACAGCCGAAGATTGCCGGCCAGTCCATCACCGCGCAGCTCGATCTGCTCAAATCCTACGAAGACCGCACCCGCTACCGGGCCCGGCTGGCACTGCGGGAGCACCCGACGAATGACGTGATGGCCGCCCTGGAAGACTGGGTGGAAGATCTCGACCCGAACGACGAAGACTACGAACACCATCTGCTGGAGGGATTGTGGGTCACCCAGCATCATCACCGGCTGAACCGTCCGCTGCTGGAGTACCTGCTGCGGGCGAAGGAACCGCGGGCCCGGGCAGCTGCCACCCGTGTGGTGTGCTATCAGCGGCACATGATTCCCGATGCCGTGGAACTGCTGGCCCTGCAGGCCGATGACGACTTCCCCCGTGTGCGGCTGGAAGCCGTGCGTGCTCTCAGCTTCTTCCGCAATGCCCGCGCTGCGGAGGCAGCCCTGGAAGTGCTGAAGCACCCGACCGATTACTACCTGGACTACACCCTGACCGAGACCATGCGGCAGCTGGAGCAGTTCTGGAAGCCGGCCGTGACCTCCGGCCAGCCGTTCGCCACCGGAAATCCGGCCGGCGTCGAGTACATTCTCGGCAGCATTGCCACGCCGGAACTGCTGGAGATGCAGCGGTCTGAACCGGTGCTGGTGGCCCTCCTGGCCCGTCCGGGTGTGACTCAGCAGCACCGGACAGAAGCACTCACCGGCCTGGCCAGGCTCCGTAACACCTCACCGCTGAAAGAACTGCTGGCCGCCATCCGGTATGTGGACAATGCCGCCAGCGCCGACACCAGCACGATGTACGATCTGGCTCATCTGCTGACGCAGCAGCCAGCGACAGAACTGCAGCCGGTGCAGGAGGAACTGACAACGCTGGCTAGGGCGGGGCGTCGTCCGATTACCCGCCAGATTGGTCATGTGGCTCTGCTGGCCGCCGGCCAGACCGCGGAGACGGCCTGGCAGCAGGCTTCCCGCTCGACCCGCAGTCTGCGGGATCTACTGGACGCCATTCCGCTGGTCCCCGGAGAGCAGCAGCGGGCCGCGTTTGCTCCGTTTGTCACCCCGCTGATTGACGGTCTGCCGGAATCACTGCGGGCCGGGCTGGACAGCACCCAGGGCGTCAGCGGACGGTATGTCCGCATCGAACTGCCCGGTAAGAATCGCACGCTCTGCCTGTCTGAAGTCGAAGTCTACAGCGGGGGCGAGAATGTGGCCCGTCGTGGGAAAGCCCGGCAGAGCAGCACCGACTTTGGTGGTGTGGCTGCCCGGGGTATCGATGGCGGAACCCAGGGCGAATTCGGTCGCAACACGCTGACACATTCCCGCGGGAACGAAACCGACCCCTGGTGGGAGGTTGATCTCGGGGCGGAATATCCCATCGATGCCATCGCGGTTTACAACCGCAGCGAGCTGAAAGGCAAATACGCCGACCGTCTGGAAGGCTTCCGTCTGGTCGTGCTGGATGCAGGCCGGCAGCAGGTGTACGAGAAGAACGGCAATCCGGCGCCGCCCCGCAGCGTGCGGTTCCAGCTCCAGGGCGATCCGGCCGGTGTTATTCGCCGTTCCGCGATTAACGCATCCACTTCACTGCCTGGCTCAGAAGTCGAAGTCTTCCATGCTCTGGCAGCGCTGGTGAAGCGGGGTGACGAACGGCATGCGGCCGTGCGGGCTCTGCACCGTATTCCCCGCCGTCTCTGGCCGCAGGATGAAATCCGGCCGCTGGTGAACAGCCTCGTGGAATACGCCCGCGAAGTCCCGCCGACCGATCGCACACTGCCCAGCGTGCTGGATTCCCTCCAGCTGGGGAACGACCTGGCCTCTCTGCTGCCCCGACAGGAAGCGAGCCGAATCCGTAAGGAAATCGGTGATCTCGGCGTGCAGACGATTCTGATCCGCCCGGTTCCTCACCGGCTGATGTACGACCGCAAAGTCATTGCCGTGCAGGCCGGCGAACCGGTGCAGATTGTGCTGGAAAACATCGACATCATGCCGCACAACCTGATTGTCTGCTCGCCGGGCACGCTGGCGGAAATCGGTATGGCGGCTGAGAAAATGGCCACGCAGCCGGATGCCTTCGCGAAGCAGTTCATCCCCGAACACGCGGGCGTACTGCATGCCACACAGCTGCTGCAGAGCCGCGAGACCGAGCGGCTGAATTTCGTCGCTCCCACGGAACCCGGCGAGTATGGCTATGTGTGCACATTCCCCGGCCACTGGCGGAGAATGTACGGCACCATGCATGTCGTGCGGGATCTGGAAGCGTGGCTGGCCGAAAACCCGATTCCCGAAACGACCCCGCAGGTGAATGTTCGCGAGTTCGTGAAGGACTGGCAGCTGGCCGACCTGACAGCCGCTCTGCCGGAGATCGAAACCGGCCGCTCATTCGAGCAGGGAAAACAGATGTTCGCCGCGGCCGCCTGCATTCAGTGCCACCGCATGAATGAGATGGGCGGAATCGTCGGGCCTGACCTGGCGAAGTGGGACGCCAGAATGACTCCGCTTGATCTGCTGACCGAAATCCTTGATCCATCTAAGAAAGTGAAAAAGGATTTTCAGGCGTGGGTGGTGGTCACGGAGGAAGGCCGGCAGTACATCGGCCGGATTCTCAGTGAAACCGAGCAGTCGATCCAGCTGATGCCCAACCCGGTGGGCCTGGAGGAGTGCGAGCCGATCACCATCGTCAAAGATGAGATCGAATTCCGCGAGCCGTCGAAACTGTCCCTCATGCCCACCGGCCTGCTCAAGACTCTCAAGCGGGAAGAGATTCTCGACCTGCTGGCCTATATCCGGGCCAGAGGACAGGCCGGGCATTCTGCTTTTGCCGGGAAGTAATATTGCTGCGGGTCGGTCAGTCGGATCTGAGATCAGCCCGGCCCGCGATGGTTTTCTGTTTCCTGTCCGGAAATCCCTGTCTCCCCACCACAGCCCAGGCCTTTATTTCACGGCTTACACAGGCGGTGCGGGTGACACGAGGTTTCCGGACAGTCTCAAAGAGAGTCAGGGAGGAACAGTGAAG
>JAGQPV010000368.1 GCA_020426545.1 Planctomycetaceae bacterium | reverse complement strand
AGATACTGCAGGATAACGGCCTCTCCAGTCATAAACTACCGTTGATCCGACCGGAGCGTCAACGGGGCGACCGGATTCACACTCTCATCGATCACTCCGGCAGAACCGGATTCGACCAGCTGCCCCCGCCGATCGGCTCATTGCTCCGCATCGTCACAGGGCGTCCACTCAGCCACTCGCGCCGGCCGGGCACGTCCCGGGTGCTGCGGCGATCGGCAGGCGGGAAGTCCAGCCCGGCTTTGGAATCTCTGCAATTCCCGGGACAGCCGGTTCAACCCGGGTCAGCAGAAACTGCCGATGTCCGCCGGGCGGAAAGAATTCCAGCCGCATTGCTCGCGGGTTACCCCTCAGCCGGTAACACGTTTGAAAGCAACGGGTTCAGCATGAGAAACCGCTCCCCTCGACCTCGGCCGTTCGCTGTTTCCCGCCGTGAATTTCGCGGAATCCGCGGCAATCGGCGCGGAAGCTGCATAGCTGTCAGAGCATGGGAAGCAGCTCGATTGGCCCTGCTGCCTCTTGCTGAACTGTGATCGCCACCGGATAATTCAGAACAGGAATCGGCAGAATGTGCCTGAAGACAACAGGCAGTTTCTGCGTTTCAACGCAAAAAAATCCGGGTGTCGGGGCAGGAGAGCAGGCGTGGCAGCAGGAACGGACCAGACTCTCTCGGGGATTGTGCAGTCCTTCGTGACGCTGGCAGCACTGTTTGCTGTCATCGGGATCGGAATTGTCATCATCCTTCGGGTTCGCACCCGGTTTCGCGATGATTCGGATCCTGCGGCGTCCGACCGGGTAATGTTATCTCAACTTGGAGATTTGCACCGGGAAGGTGACCTGACGGAGGAAGAATACCGATCCATCAAAGGTCTGCTTATTGGCCGGCTGGACGAGTCCCCGCACCGGCGAACAGACAACGACTGAAAAGAGCGGCAGTGAGCAGCATCTGCCTGTTGGCGGGCTGAACAGCAGGTCTTGCCAGCTTACTCCCGTTTTGTCTGTGTGGTTACTTTTTCTGAATGAGATTTCAAACGTATTCCATACAGTGCGGCCGTTTCCGCATTTGTGCTTCGGCTGAGACCGTAGAAGACTGCGGAAGGATGCCAGGGGCGAGGAATCAGCGACAGATACGACGTGCATTTCGGACGCATGGAGGCGGACAGGGAATGGAGAGGACAGTTATTTCCTGGCACGATCGGCAACGATGAGGAAAACGAATGCCCTCCGGTAAAGATATTACTGCTGGACGACGTGGCACTGCGGGTCGGAAGAACGCGAACTGTTCCTTCTGCCGCAAGAGCTACCGCGAAGTCGGTCCTCTCGTGGAAGGTCCGGACGACGTTTACATCTGCGGCGAATGCATCGAACTGTGCCAGTCGATCCTCGATCAGGAACGGCGGCGGCGGGGTTCGTCCCGCAAGCTGTTTAACAAAGTTCCGTCACCACGAGAGATCGTCAATCACCTCGATGAGTACGTCATTTCGCAGGAAAGGGCGAAGAAAGTGCTCGCCGTCGCGGTTCACAACCACTACAAGCGACTGCTGCACCAGGATGAAAACGACTCTGACGTCGAAATTGAAAAGTCGAACATCATGTTCGTCGGCCCTACGGGCAGTGGCAAAACGCTGCTGGCCAAAACGCTGGCCCGCTTCCTGCAGGTGCCCTTCGCCATTGGCGATGCCACCACGCTGACAGAAGCGGGTTACGTGGGCGAAGACGTGGAAAACCTGCTGCTCAAGCTGCTGCACGCAGCCGACTTCGACATCGAAGCCGCACAGCGGGGAATCCTGTTCATCGATGAAATCGATAAGATCGGGAAGACAAGCAACAATGTCTCCATTACCCGGGACGTCTCGGGTGAGGGAGTGCAGCAGGCACTGCTGAAGATGCTGGAAGGCACCGTTGCCAACGTGCCTCCGCAGGGTGGCCGCAAACACCCCGAGCAGCAGTACATTCAGATCGACACCACGAATATCCTGTTCGTCTGCGGCGGAACCTTCGTGGGTATTGAAGACATTGTCGCCAAGCGGCTGGGTCGCAAGACCATCGGCTTCGGCCAGGACAGCAGCAATTCTGCCGACCGCAGACGCGACGAGCTGCTGGGCGAAGTCTGCGTGGACGACATCCTGGAATTCGGTCTGATTCCGGAACTGGTCGGACGGCTCCCGGTGGTCACTTCGCTGGCACCGCTGGGTGTGAATGATCTGGTCCGGGTCCTGACGGAACCGAAGAATTCGCTGGTGCGTCAGTACCAGAAGCTGTTCCAGATGGAAGGGGCCGAGCTGGAGTTCACCGAAGGCGCCCTGCAGGAAATCGCCCGGATTGCCCGGGAGAAGGAAACGGGAGCACGCGGCCTGCGTTCGGTGGTGGAAGAGGCCATGTTCTCGATCATGTACGAACTGCCGGAACAGGAACGCGGCCGGAAGTACGTGCTGACCCCCGAGATGGTCCGCGGAGAACAGCAGATGTTCCCCAGCGACGGTTCCGCCGCCGCCTGACAGAACAATTTCCGCTCAAATGCCTGTGACAACTCACCGGCCCGCAGTGCCAAGGCATTGCGGGCCGGTTTTTTCGTGCGCAGCGCGGGCTGCTACAGGTCCGGGTGCTCGGTGTGCCACGCGGTTTTCCGCTGGTACTCTGCGGCAATCGCCAGCAACCGGTTCTCTTCGAACGCCCGGCCCACAAATTGAATGCCCGTCGGCAGGTGGCCTTCGCCAAATCCATTGGGCACTGTGATCGCCGGAATTCCCGCCCCGTTGCCGGCCCCGCCGATATCCGTCGAGGTATAGCCCCGCCGGTACTCGCGGAACGACCGGTTATTGGGATAAGCCACCGTCGCCAGCGTGGGTGTGATGATCGCGTCGTACTTCGACAGCACATCATCCATGGCCCGCTGAATCAGCGGACGGATTCGCATCGCGTTGAGATAATCCTTCGCGGGAATCATCTGCGCCGCATGCGCTCCCCAGCGGTCTTCCGGAGCGGTCAGCTCCCAGCAGTCTCCGCTGGTCACCAGCCCTTCAAAGGCCGCCGCCATCTCACAGGAGATAAACGTCGCCGCCACCGTACCGTAGGGCAGGTCGGGCAGGTCGATCGTTTCAAAGGTGCCCGATTCCTTCAATACCTCCACCGCCGCGCGAAAGTTCTGCTGTACCTCGGGCTGCACGCTGGTATCGCCGTCTTTCAGCAGGGCCAACTTCCAGGGTCGCCGGGCCGTTTCTTCGGCTGGATATCGGTACGACAGTTCGACCGAAGTCGCATCCGCCGGATCATGACCGGCAATCGCCGCCAGCACCAGCCCGCAGTCGTGCGCTGTGCGGCACATCGGCCCCAGTTTGTCCATCGTCCAGCTGAGGGCCATGGCACCGTGCCGGCTGATGCGGCCATAGGTGGGCCGCAGTCCGGTCACGCCGCAGAAACCGGCCGGCGTCATGATCGAGCCCCAGGTTTCCGAACCGATGGCAAACGGCACCAGCCCCCCACCAACGGCGGAACCCGGCCCACTCGACGAACCACCCGACCAGCGACCGGTATCCCACGGATTGAGCCCTGGCCCGGTGAACGAGGCATCCGCCTGCCGGTAACCCATCCCGCCGGCAATTTCCACCATGGCCAGCTTGGCCACCAGCACGGCTCCGGCCTGCCGCAGCCGGGTGACCACGGTCGCTTCCCCCTCGGGCAGCTGTCCGCGATAAGGGGCCGCCCCCCACGATGTGGGAATTCCTGACGTCGCCAGCAGGTCCTTGGCTCCCCAGGGAATGCCATGCAGCGGACCGAGATCTTTCCCGGCTGCCAGCTCCCGATCTGCCTGACGTGCTTCGGCCAGAGCCGTTTTCGCAGTGATCGTGACCACCGCATTCAGCTTCGGCCCCAGCCGTTCCAGCCGCTCCAGGAAAAACTCGCACAGCTCGACCGCAGTGAACTGCCCGGACCGCAGCCCGGCCCCCAGTGTCGGAATGTCCGCCCAGGCCATTTCCGCTGTGACAGGCATCAGCAGTTCCTCTCAGAAATGCAGTTCCCCGCGGGCCAACGGTGCTGGCAGCCCGCCACACTCCGCAAACACGACCAGTCAGCCCCTGCCGGAACAGCGCCCGAGGGTGGGTCAGTCGGCCTGTCGCTGCTGGCGATCCCGCTGCAGCAGTTCCGGCAGGTCGCTCCGCCAGGCAGCAAAGACCGGGGCCGGTTCGTGAGCATTCTCCAGAGGAAAGCTCGACAGCACGACCGAGCGGTACAGGTCGGTCCGGAGTTCACTCAGGATGGACTTCTGAATCTCCGGGGTCAGTTGCTCCGACGGATACCGGATTAATACGGCTTCCAGCAGGTGCTCTTCGATCCGCAGTGGACGCGGTTCTTCGGGCGGTGCGGGAGGATCGGCCGGTTTCTCAGCCTGAACCGGAGAACGGCCCGCTGCAGCCGGCTGCCCGGTGCCACTGGCTGCCGCAGCTGCGGTGCCCCCCACCGAAGCAGCGGCACCACCCAGGGCGACTGTTTTCTGAAACTCCCGCCGACTCACAGGCAGATCGCTCATTGCCGTCTCCCGCCGCGAAGGGTTTACTCAGCTGCCCGCAGCCCGGCCTCGGTCAGTATTCTGACCAGATGCGGCAGCGCACGGGCGAAGGCCCGGGCCCGGTGGCTGAGCTGCTGTTTCACCAGCGGGCTCAGCTCGCCGAATGTTCTGTGGTACTCCGGCAGCAGGAAGTACGGATCATACCCGAACCCGCCGGTTCCCCGCGCCTGCTCGGCAATCCGGCCGCTGCAGGTCGCCTCTTCCTGCAGCTGAATACTTCCGTCGGGAGCCGCCAGGGCCACATGGCAGACATAGCGGGCCTTCCGCTTCTCCGCCGGCACGCCAGCCAGTTCCTCGATCAGCCTCGCGTTGTTCTGCTCATCGGTGGCATCCGGTCCGGAGAATCGGGCCGAGTAAATCCCCGGACGGCCCTCAAGCGCGTCGACCATCAGCCCGCTGTCTTCGGCCAGAGTCCAGGCCTGCAGCTGGCGGGCCACCTCAGAAGCTTTCAGACAGGCATTCTCTCCGAAGGTGCTGCCTGTTTCCTCAACCTCGGCAGCGTCGGGGAAGTCGGCCACGGAGACGACTTCGATGCCGTACGGTTCCAGCAGCCGGCGAATTTCCGCGCTCTTCTTCTGATTGCGGCTGCCCAGCACCAGCTGGCGGACAGCCGCTGCTGGCGTTGAGCTGGCAGACTGCGAAGCAACTCCCTGATCCGGCGAAGGTGAAGTCACAAAGACGGCTCTTTACTCTGAAGGGTGTACTCTCAGAATTGCAACCGGCTCCGGTGCGGAAAACCGGAACAGCAGCAGGCCCCGCGGGGACCAGACGCCTGCTATTCTTCCTCGTCGTCGGCCAGCAGCGAGGACATCCGATCCCGAATTCCATCACTGATGCGACGGACCGTCCGATCGGTCACCCCCAGCTGATCGGCAATTTCCTGCTGGCTGTGACCTTCCAGCTTGAGCTGCAATACCAGCTGCTCCCGCTCCCCCAGCCGGCTGAGTACGGTCTCCATCAGGTCGGCAAAGATGATGGCTTCGGTTGTACTCGGCCCCCGGGACAGCTGATCGACCATGCCTCCACCCGGCAGGTCCGCGTTCCCCGTCGCCTGCTCCCGCTGCACGGTCCGTTTGCCGGCCCGATGATGCCGCACCTTGTTCCAGACCTTGTTCAGCGTCGTGCGGACCAGCAGCCCGCACAGGTCGTCGTCGGCCTCAAACTCGAACCGGCCATCCTGCACGCGACGAAAGATCGTCCGATAGACCGACTGGACGACGTCTTCCGGATCGAGCCGGGAGTTGAACTGGCGCGACAGATGACTGCGAGCCAGATTCAGCAGCCGCTGGACATACTGCTGGTACAGCTGCCGGGCGGCGTCCTGATCGCCGTTTCTCAGTCGTTCGATCAACTCGGTTGAGTCGTCTGTCATCTGCCTGCCGGGTTCATTGAAAAGTCTGACTGGCTGTCCGAAAAGCCTGCCACGCTGCCACTCGATCTTTGAACGAAGGTTCGGTGACCAGGAATTCCAGCCAACGGTCCATGCGGCTGACGGTTACGGAATCCTTCCGCAGCCCAGGCTGTGCCTGACGTCTTTCCCGATCCAGAAAAGCAGGGCCGGAAACTGCAGATCGAAGACTC
>JAGQPV010000367.1 GCA_020426545.1 Planctomycetaceae bacterium | reverse complement strand
ATGTGAACGTCACGCACTTCGAAGCCGGCCCGCTTGCGGTTCAGACCGCCCGGACCCAGAGCACTCAGACGCCGCTCGTGCGTCAGCATCGAAAGCGGGTTCGTCTGGTCGACCACTTGAGACAGTTCGCTGCGACCGAAGAAGTAATCGATCGCGGCGGACACGCTCTTCGGATTGATCAGCGTCCGGGGGGACATCTCCTCGACGTCCTTCAGGCTCATTCGCTCCTGCACCGTGCGGCGGAGCTTGAGGAAGCCCTTGCGGATTTCGTCGGCTCCCAGCTCATCGATGGTACGGAGCCGCCGGTTACCGAGGTTATCGATATCATCAATGTAGGCCCCTTCCGCTCCGGTCCTCAGCTTGACCAGATAACGGATGGAGTTGATGAAATCCTCTTCCCGCAGCGTCATCTCGGTATCGGGCACATCCTGGCTGAACTTCCGGTTGATCCGGAACCGGCCCACCCGGCCGAGGCGGTAGCGATTGACGTCAAAGAATTTCTCCTTGAACAGTTCAATCGCCTTCTCCAGAGCCGGCGGGTTACCGGGACGGAGACGCTGATAAATCCGCAGGAGGGCCTCTTCGTGGCTGGCGGTTGTATCCTCATTGATACTGTTAATCACGAGCGGGTCTTCGACGCTGTCGATGACCGTCACGGTTTTCAGCGTGGAGTGGCCAACTTCAACCGCCAGATCCTCAGTAATCTGCTGACCGACTTCGACCATGATCTCGCCACACCGGTCGTGACCGACCGGATAGATCATATCCTCAGCCGCGTGCTTGCCATTGAGCACCTCGACGGCATTTGACGGCGATACTTTGACTTCGCTGACGTTGTAAAACAGCTTGATCAGCGACGCATCGGACGAGTATTCCGCCGACATGGCCCGCAGCAGCGTCATGGCTGAAAACTTGCCGCTCTGATCGATCCGCACGCTCAACGCACCGCGGCGGGTCACAGCCAGTTCAATCCAGCTGCCACGCTCGGGGATGACCCGGCAGGAAAACGTCTTGGCTTCACCCGGCTCGTCCGTTTCCACGAAGTCCACACCCGGAGAACGGTGCAGCTGGCTGACTACGCACCGCTCGGAGCCGTTGACGATGAACTCGCCACCGCCAACCATGATCGGCATGTCACCCAGATAGACTTCTTCCTCGATCGGCTGCTCCTTGACCAGACGCAGCCAGACCCGGAACGGGCGACCATAGGTCAGCCGCAGCTGACGGCACTCGGTGGGCGTGTACCGGGGCTTGCCCAGTTCATACCGGATGTATTCCAGCCGGTATTTGCCGTCATAACTTTCAATGGGGAAGATCTCGTGCAGGATCTCTTCCAGCCCATGCTTCTTGCGCTCCCGGGGTGAACGGTCAAGCTGCAGAAAACGGGCGTAGGACTCGGTCTGAATCCGGGTCAGATCCGCGATCTCGAATTCGCTCTGGATTTTCCCGAAATTACGGGTTTCGTTCAGCGGCAGAATTCGCTCAACTGGGATCGGCATCGTTTGCTCACTTCCTGTGTGACAGGCAATCTCGGTCGATCGTCCGGGGAATCAGGGCATCGAACGGGATGTCACGGCACGCACCGGGCAATCAGCCGCAGCACTTCATCCGCAGAGAATGGCACTCATCGAACGGCACATGGCCAGTGAAGTCGTTTCAGCGACTCCATACTGCCGGCGAAACCGGACAGCAGGCAGCGCCGGCACATGTGATGCAGTGTGCCCCCGCGCAGGCCGCACTCCCGGCACCTGCACAACACTCTCACCACCGTACCGCACTTCACCTGGCAGCTGAGACAGCGCAGTTTCCCGGCGGACGGACCAGCCACCGGGCAACCCGCAACTGCGGGAGAAAACAGAGAGACACGGGAGGGCATTCACCTGAACAGCCCAGGCTGCCTGTCGGGAAGAACAGCCCGCAGAAGCCGTGCTGAGGCTCGACTGAACATCGGGCTGCACCAGGCCTGCTCTCCCTGAACCGGAGACGGACCGACTGAGATTCACCAGCCCGCCCGACACTATTGAAGAACTCACCTGAACCGAAGAAAGACCCTGCACAGTGCGATGCAAAACGCAGTGCTCCTTCGTGTTATTCATACCAGCCGGACATACATCGGAACGAAGAAGCCAGGCCCTGCAACCTGGCACTCTTCGACCGGTACTCGATGCATTCGACACGGACTGGACCGTCCCGTCCCCCCGCAGCACGACCAGCACCGCCAGCCCTCTGCAGAACAAAAGCTGCTGCAGAGAGCCACCCGGAACTGTCGCCACTCCGGCTGACCGGAGACCCCGGTCACAACACAGCCTGAGTTCCGGCTGCCCCCAACAGGGAACCGCCTGACAGGCCGAGCCGGAAGCTCACTTCACTTCGACGGAACCGCCGGCGTCTTCCACAGCCTTCTTCACCTTCTCGGCGTCTTCCTTGGACAGGCCCTGCTTCAGCGGCTTGGGAGCGGACTCCACCAGCTCTTTGGCTTCCTTCAGGCCCAGGCCGGTCTCACTGCGGACCACCTTGATGACGGCAATCTTGTTGTCGCCAAAGCCGGTCAGAATGACATCGAACTCGCTCTGCTCTTCAGCAGCCGGGCCGGCTTCCGCCGCGGGACCAGCCACCATCACACCACCACCGGTGGCCGGCTCGATGCCGTGCACGTCCTTCAGGTAATCGACCAGCTGCTTGGCCTGAAGCAGAGTCAGGCCGACCATTTTGTCGCCCATCTCCTTCAGGTCGGCATCGTATTCCACAGCGGTCTCTGTATCGGTCGACATCTTCGCACCCTTTCCCGTCACCCGGAATCTCTATGAAACCTGAATCAGCAGGCACACCGGCAACTGCGCCAGGCCGGCACCTGCAGCATTTCCTCAGTAACTTCTGAAGCAGAGCATCTTATCTGAAGCGGAACGCCAGCCGCACCACCACCAGACCGCAACCGGCCGGCCTGTTACTCGCCGGCGGTGTCACCCTCGGCAGCACCACCTTCGGAGATCTTCGAAATCTGGCTGGCCAGCTGAGCACCAGGCGAGAGCAGAGCACCTGCAAGCTGCGAACCCGGGCTGAGCAGCATACCCGCAAGCTGGGAGATCAGTTCTTCCCGGCTCGGGCTCTTGCTGAGCGCCTCCACGCCGGCTGCATCGAGCGAAGTGCCCTCAACAGCTGCGCCTTTGATTTCAAGGGCGGAAATATCCTTCGCCCACTTTGTCATCTCGCGGGACAGAGCGACGATATCCTCGCTGCCCCAGACCAGTGTCGACGGACCGGCCAGGAATGGATCCAGAGCCGTGACACCAACCTCATGGAGAGCGCGGCGAGCCAGGGTGTTCCTGACCGTCAGCACGTTGATCTCACGATCCTGCATGGCCAGACGCCACTCGTTGGTTGTGATCGCATCGATACGCGAAACATCAACCACCAGCAGATCGCGAGCCTCGCCCAGCTGCTGACGAATCGCGTCAGTCAGCATCCCCTTGACTACCTTACTCATGCCTTGTCACCCGTCTCAGCTTCAGCCCGGACACACCAGCCGGCGCCGGGATCCGCAGAACCGCCCCTGCAGTCGCCCCACGGGCGAACTGGCACAATACCGAAACCCCCGCCAGAGCAGGGGACCCGCACCCAGAACACCTGACTCACGCGGCAACAGGCACGGCAGGCGACACAGTCGCTGTAACAGCCATGTGACGCACATACACACCCTTCGACGCACCGGGCTTGAGCGACATCACATAGCGATGCAGCGCCTCGGCGTTCTCCGCCAGCTGAGACTCTTCAAACGACATCTTTCCGATGACCACATGCACGTTGCCACCCGCATCGCAGCGAAACTCAACCTTACCGGCCTTGTATTCGCGAACGGCAGTGGAAACATCCTGCGTCACTGTTCCGGCCCGGGGAGACGGCATCAGGCCACGGGGACCGAGCACTCGACCCAGCGGACCGACCACACCCATCATGTCCGGTGTCGCGATCGCCACGTCAAATTCCAGCCAGCCACCCTTGACCTGATCCGCCAGCTCTTTTCCGCCGACAAAATCGGCCCCGGCCTCTTCGGCCAGAGCGATATTGTCACCCTGGGCAAAAACCAGCACCCGCTGCGTCTTGCCAATCCCGTGCGGCAGCACGATCGAGCCCCGGACAATCTGATCCGCCTGACGGGGATCGACGCCGAGCCGATAGACCATTTCGACCGTCTGATCGAAACGGCAGGGCTTCACCCCGGCCGGCAGGCCGGACTCCAGCTGCTTCAGCGCGCCGATCGCCGAGGGGAGATCCATCACGCCGAGATCGCCCACCTTCTTCTGCAGAAAATCGATCCGCTTCGACCGCTTCGCCATTGCTGTCCGCCTGAACCTGGACCACCCGGATAAACCGCAACTGACCAACCATCCGCTCCGCGGGAACAGATCAGCTTACAACCTCAATACCCATACTGCGTGCCGTGCCCGCAATAATCCTCGACGCAGCATCAATACTGGTAACATTCAGATCTTCCAGCTTGATCTTCGCGATCTCTTCAAGCTGCTCCTGAGTCACCACGCCAATCTTCTGCGTCCGGGGATTCGAAGCCCCCTTGGCCACCTGAGCCATCTGCTTGAGCAGGACGGCCGCCGGAGGACTCTTGACAATGAACTCAAAGCTGCGGTCGTTATAGACCGTGATCACAACCGGAACCGTCGTCCCGGCCATCTCTTTTGTACGATCATTGAACTGCTGAACGAACTGCCCGATATTCACGCCATGAGGGCCAAGCGCAGTACCCACCGGGGGAGCCGGCGTTGCCTGACCGCCCTTGACCTGCACTTTGATTTGAGTGACAACCTGCTTTGCCATCCCGCTGACCCCGTTCAACCGGGCTGACGCCCGCCACGACTGTTACCTGGACACACCCGCCACAACACCGCACCGAGCTTCCGATACCGCCCGACGTCACACCCGCAGACTAGAGCCGTTCAACCTGCCAGTGATCCAGTTCCACAGGAGTGGAACGACCGAAAATCTCGATCAGCACACTGACCTTGCCGCTGGCCTCGTCAACACCCTCGACAGAGCCCTCAAAGCCCTCGAAGGTACCCTCCTTAATCTTGACCACTTCACCAACCTCAAGATCCACCCGAACCCTGGGCTGCTCTTCGGCCACCTCTTCGCGGCGACCCAGCATCCGCTTCACCTCTTCCGGCTCCATCGGAATCGGCTTATTCTGCGAACCGGTAAAGTCACCGACACCACCGGTATCACGCACGAGATACCAGGTCTCGTCATTCAGCTCCATCTCGACCATCATATAGCCGGGAAACAGCTTCTCTTCCGTCACCTTCCGCTTGCCGTTCTTCGTGCTGACAATCTTCTCGGTCGGAATCACGACGTTCAGCTGACCGGCCGCATCAACACCGAAATACTCTTCCAGACCTTCCCGACGAATCCGGAGCAGCAGGGCATCCCGCACGGACCGCTCGCGATTGCTGGTCACCTTGAGTACGTACCAACGCAGATCTTTTCCGGAACCATCACCTGCCGCGGCTACTGTCGTGTCCGCCACCTGATCTCTGGCCTCCGGATGATGTTCGTCTTCCATACCCGCAACTCTCACGAAAAACCTGCCGTCAGTCTTC
Organism: Planctomycetaceae bacterium; assembly: GCA_020426545.1. GTDB lineage: Bacteria > Planctomycetota > Planctomycetia > Planctomycetales > Planctomycetaceae > JAGQPV01. The sequence goes on along the minus strand of JAGQPV010000367.1, from coordinate 545 downwards.
TGCGCCAGTCAACAGCTTGCAGCTGCTGAGACAAGCAACCAGCCCCACCGGCACTGAACACCGGCAGTCAGGACTGGGATCGCGAAGCGAGAAGCTGAAGGCGAAACCGCATCATGGAGAAATCAAACAGGAATTTCAAGCAAAGCGGCACGATTTCCGCTGTTTGACCCGGCCTTCAGCTACAGAGAGCACCCGCAGAGCATTCCACGGAGCGGAAGCCGGCATTTTCTGCCCCGCCGGATCACCCGCCGAACCAGTCCGCGGAAGCACCGAAGCCACACTGCCGTTCCGACCAGACAGAAGAGTCGCCAGCCGCAGACAGCAGCTGTCGCGACCACAGACTCAGCTGGAAGTGAGCTGCAGAAAGCCCACCCACTGAAAGAACTCCTGCCACAGAACGTCGTAGGCCAGCAGCACGAAAGCCAGCAGAAACATCACCACGACCACCACAATGGCCTGACGAACCAGCTCCTGCCGACCCACCCAGGTCACCTTGTCCATTTCGGCTTCGACAGCCACCAGGAAATCCGCGAAACGAGGGTAGT
>JAGQPV010000366.1 GCA_020426545.1 Planctomycetaceae bacterium | reverse complement strand
AGTTCGGCCGTCATGATGATTTTGGGAATGTCATACGTGTCGCCGTCGACCGGCACACACCCCTGAAGCACATCGAACGGGACGTTCTCGGCTTTCAGATAACGGTCATCCGTGCAGAGCAGCGCCGCCAGCTGCGCCCCGGCGGAATGCCCGCCCACAAACATCCGCTGCGGGTCGCCGCCATATTCGGCGATGTTGCGGTGCACCCAGCCTGCCGCCCGGGCCACATCGCGGGTCAGTTCTTCCATTTCCACATGCGGCAGCAGGCGGTAATTCGTCGAGACAAACACAAATCCCCGCTCGGTCAGCACCTTCGGCTTCAGTGCCACGTCGCTCTTGTCACCCACCTGCCAGCCACCACCATGAATCCAGAACATCACCGGCAGCCGCTCACTGGCAGCCTTCTCCGGTGTGTACACATCCAGAACCTGCCGCTCGTGCCCGTTTTCGACATAGGGAATGTCGGCCGTCCGCTTCTGTGCATTTCCGGTGCAGGGGAGTGCCAGAACGCAGAGCGCAAAGAACGTGATAACCCGCGCGTGCATGGTGAGAGCTTTCCAGGAAAACGGAAGCGAATGACGTTCGATCGTGCGAACAGTATAAGTCGCATTCCGCTTCAACTGGTAACCCGCCGGCCCCGCCTCGTGCGCTGCTCATCTGGTTTCATCAGCCGGAATGCTCGCTTCCTCCGCGAAATCATCCTCCGGCACACCCAGCCAGTCTTCGCGGTTCCTGATGTACTGCAGGCCCGACGGGCACTCCTCTGCCACCGTCAGGCGGGACAGGGTCGCCGCTGCCGTGGCGCGGATGCTGCTGGCCACGCGAATTCCCTCCGGACGCCGCGGGGGCAGTCGAACAACGATCTGCCGCTCCCGCAGGCTGGCTGCTTCCGTGAAACAGTGCAGCCGACTGACCGTCACTCCCCACAGAAAGTACATGATCAGCCCCGGCCAGGGCTGCCGCAGACCGACTTTGAACAGGCTGTCCACGCCCACCAGCAGCACCAGACTGACCACACTGCTGCTCAATACATCAGAACGGAGGACATTACTGAAATTCCGCAGCACCAGCAGTGCGGTGCCACCTGCCAGCACCGCGAACGGCAGCAGCCCAATCAGCCCGAAGTTATACATCAGATCGAGCACCACATTATGGCCACTGGGGTACTGGCCCCGCGGCGGAGGCGTGCTGTGCCCGAAGACAGCTGTGGTGACGCTCTCTGTAATCCCGTTGAAGTAGTAATGCCAAATCCGGATCCGCTCGGTCAGATTCATCGGCAGAACGATGCCGTCTCCCGTGAACTCCAGTGTCTTCTGAAACATGTAGTTCGTTTCAAGATGCTTCGCAGTCAGCATGGAAACAGCCAGCATTCCCACAGTCAGCCCGAACAGAGCATGAACCTGCCGGGAATGGCCATTGTTCCACACCCGCACCGCGGTGAAAGAGCCAGCGGCGCACACCAGAAAACCCATCGACAGCATCGAACCCGAGAGCGCGGCGTAAATCCCCATCACAGGCCCCAGCAGGAACAGCCCCCTGCGGTACCCCGGATGATCGAACAGTCGGAACAGCACGAAGCAGTACAGCGAACTGAAGACTGCCGGAACATACTGCAGGTGCTGATAGACGCTGAAGAATCCCGTTGAGGGACTGAGCGTGATGCTGCGACTCAGGACGGTGGCCAGCAGCTGCAGCGGAACCAGCACCGCCAGCACCCGGAAGACCACCCGCTCCACCAGCGCGGAATCGGAATGCCGGCGGCCGTAAATCCCGCCGAGTACCAGGGCCGGCATCGGCAGCAGATACTGCACCGCCAGTACGAGCCGCGAGCGTTCCATGCCGTCTCCGGTCATCACCTGCAGCAGGCAGACACCCATCAGGGCACCTGCCGCCGTCAGCACGACTCGACGGCTCCCGCGAAAGGAAACCGAGTTCCACATGATCAGCAGGCCGGCATAGCAGGCTGCCACGGACAGCGGGATGGGCAACGTTTTCAGGTGCCCGGCCTCAGGCCGAACGCTCCCGTTGTAAAGCCCGCCGGCCAGCTGAAAAAAAACGGGAGTCGTCAGCAGCACGACCGTCAGCGCCGGTGCATGCTGTTGCAGCCAGGCGGCTACGGTCGCCATCACCGCCTTCAGCCGGAATTCCGGTACCCCACAGGAGTAAATCATCAGGAACAGCAGCCCGTTTGCCAGGAAGCAGAAACTCAGGGCAGAAACACCCAGACTGTAATACAGGCCAGGCACAGCCAGCACGATGGACGCCGTATACAGGACATCCCGACTGAAGACCGACCCGCCCCCGTGCTGCAGCAGGGCAAAACGGCTGCGAAGTCCGACGAGCATCAGCACGGCACCGATTACCGACAGGCCGGTGGTGGTCCAGACGGTTCGACTGACCGTCAGTCCGTCAGGCAGGCTGGCTGTCAGATCCGGCAGCAGCAGCATCAGCACACCAGCCGCCAGATACGTCGTCAGCACCGCATAGATCAGCCGCGCCTTCGCCCGCGATATATGGTTCGCCTGGAATACCAGGCTCGGGCCGATCGCCGTGGCAAATAAGGTGGTGGCAATTCCGCCCAGCGAGAAGGCCGTGAACAGTTCTCCTGCGGTCGATTTGCCCGCCAGTCCCACAATCAGCCAGCGGAACAGAAACACTCCCACCGCGTTCACGGTGGTACTGCCCAGGTAGGGCACGAAGCTCCGCAGGAGCGACAGGTCCACCCTCATGCGGAAGGCCAGAGTTTCAAACAGAGGGCGCAGGCAGAGCAGAACCGGAGAGCACGACCACACACACAGCGCCGCAGCACCGACGGGTGTATCGAACCGATTGCCGGTCACCACCACCAGGCCCAGCAGCACCGTCTGCAGTGCGGTATACTGCATGGCAGACCGATAATCCGCCGCTGTCTCGCGAGAGGCAAGATGCAGCTCGGAGAGCCACTCCGCTCCCCGACGCACCACCAGCAGAGCGGCCAGGAGGCCGCTGCCTGCCGTGCCCGCGCTCAGCATCCACGCAGCGACACCCAGAGGCAGCAGCAGCACCACCCGGCAGGTGAGCAGTACGTCGATTGTCAGCCGGGAATCCTGCCGCAGGGCCAGGCACCGGGCATCGCCGGACAGAGCCTGAAACGTGATCAGCAGCGCGCCGTGAATCAGGCCGATCTCAGCCGCCAGTTCACTCCGCCCGGTGACTGCCGCGGCAATCATCAGGCCCGTGACCGCGAATGAATTGGCCGCATGTGCCAGCGGAAACCAGAATGGCATACCAGATTCACCCTGAAGACTGTTTTCGCCTGCTTTCGGCAATCGCCTGAGATCAAGTGAGGGAATGCCGTGAGCGGACTCTGAAGCACGCGCCGGCAGGCAGCATTCCCTCGCAACAGAACCAGTTTGCTGCTGGCAGCTGACCATGGCCCCGACCAGCCAGCAAACCCTCGCCGCAGTCCAGTTTCCCGGTTGAGGCAGCGCACAGCTGCACCATCCGGACCATATTCCGCGACAAGTTTCGTGGTCGGGCGGACCGATGTAGCAGAAACTGCCGGAGCCGAAAAGATGAGATCGGGGTATCTACCCACCAACGAGTCGACCGTTCTGTCCAGTCCGGCAGTCACACTGGCCACCTAGCGTGACCAGCGACCGCCCCGTTACCCGAGCCCGTTCGATGATCCCCTTTCTCCAGCTCAACGTGCCCGTTCTCGCACAGCTGGGCACCGTTTTCCTCTTCTTCCTGCTGTTCGATCTGTTCAAACCACGAGGACAACGGCACCGCTGGAGAGAGTACCTGTTTCTGACAGGAGCCGCCGGGATGACAGCCCTGTTCGGCCTCCTCGTCGATCAGATCACCCTGGGGATTTCCCGCGATTATTTCACGCTTGGCAAAGGCTTTCCGGGCGGTCCGACCCTGACCCGACAGGTGGCGCAGCTCGGACTGCATGCGGGCGTGGGAGCCGGTGTACTGGGCGGTGGAATCGTGCTGCTGGTCAATCGCGCGCCGCGGCACACGTTCCGCCTGTTCCACTTCCTGTGGGTACCGCTGCTGGCCGCGGCAGTCTGTGGTGCTTTCGCCGGCGGCCTGCTGTACCTGCTTCCGTGGTACATTCACCCACTCGCAGCCGAATTCCTCGAACCGGCCGCCGCGCACCGCTTCACCATCGTCTGGTTCATTCACGTCGGGGTATACGCCGGAGGTGCCGCCGGGCTGATCTACCTCGTCCGCCTGGCCTGGCGGAATCGGGAAACCACAGTCTGACAGCCCACCCGCCAATGTTCGTCTGTGTTATCATGCCAGGTCAGCTGAAGGAACCGGGGCCGCCTGGCAGGCCCTGTTTCCGCTGCCAGCCTCCCACCCCGAGAGACTGCAGAATCCGGTTCATCGCAGACCGAGGAGTTCCCATGGCCGCACCACTGCCTCCGCACCGCTTCAGGCCGCTACGGGCCAACCGCCAGCTGTTGCCTCTGCTGGCTGCTGGCCTGGCCATGTGCCTGCTGGAATTCTGCCTGCCCGACAGCTGCCGCGCCGCGGACTCCACCCGGCCGAACATCGTGCTGATCTTCGCCGATGACCTCGGCTGGCGCGACACGGGTTTTTCCGGTTCCACCTACTGCCGCACCCCGCATCTCGACCAGCTGGCGAAGCAGGGCATGGTCTTCCGGCACGCTTATGCCGCAGCGGGCAACTGCGCCCCGAGCCGGGCCTGCCTCATCTCCGGGCAGTACACCCCGCGGCACCATGTGTATGCGGTGGGCAGCACGAACCGGGGCCAGCCCGAACTGATGCGGATGATTCCCGTGCCAAACACCAACAGCCTGCCCGGCACGGCGACCACACTGGGCGAGACCCTGCAGGCCGCCGGTTATGCCACGGGCTACTTCGGCAAGACACACCTCGTCGACAAAGGGAAAGGCAAGTCGGAACGCCGGGGGTTCGACGTCGTCAAGGTCTCTCAGCACGGGCTGAACAGCGACGACCCGCAGGACCCCAAGGGCATCTTCTCCATTACGGAAGCGGCCTGCGGGTTCATCGAAGCCAACCGGAAACAGCCGTTCTTCGCCTACATCCCCCACTATGCCGTGCATACCCGCATCGAGGCCCGGGTGGAAACTCTGAAGAAATTCCAGCAGCAGGAACCCGGCACGCACCACGACGACCCGCTGTTCGCCGCCTGCATTGCCGATCTCGATACGGGCATCGGCCGGGTGCTGGAAACACTCGACCGGCTGAAACTCACAGACAACACACTGGTGGTCTTCACCTCGGACAATGGCGGAACGAACTGGTCGCAGGAACCGCTGAGGGGGAAGAAAGGTTCCTACGATGAAGGCGGTATTCGCGTGCCCATGGCCGTCCGCTGGCCGGGCATCGTGCCGGCAGGAACAACCTGCGACGTCCCCGTCATCAGCATCGACCTGTACCCCACCTTCCTGGCAGTCGCCGGTATCGAGCCACCGCCGAACCACACCCTCGACGGAACCAGCCTGGTCCCGCTGTTCGCCGGGAAACCCCGGCTGGAACGTCCGGGTATCTTCTGGCACTTTCCCGGTTATCTCAACGGGCCCGTGCCCCGCGGGCGGGATCCCGTGTTCCGCACACGGCCCGTCAGCGTGATTCGCGACGGCGACTGGAAGCTGCTGCTGTACCACGAGGAATGGCAACTGGACGGCGGCCGGGCACAGCTCGATACGAACAATGCCGTCGAGCTGTACAACCTCGCTGCCGATCCTGGCGAGCACCACAACCTGGCCAGCCGGAACCCACAGCAGCGGGACAAACTGCTGCAGACACTGCTCGACTGGTTTGAATCGACAGACGCCCTGCTGCCGACGAAGCCCAACCCGCAATACGATGCCGCTGCACGCAAGGCCGCCGAACAGAAAGCGGCCGAGAAGAAAGCCCGGCGGAAGCGCGGCTGACATCAGCCGCCAGGGACGGTAACATCGGGACAGTTCCTCTATCGGCAGAGCCGACAGATCCGGGCCGCACCACTGGAGACGCCGCATGCACACTCCCCAGCTTCCGTCTGACCAGTCCTCCGTCACCCGCCGCAACCTGCTGAAGACCGGCGCCCTGGGCGTGCCCGCCCTGTTCGGTTCCCGTGTGCTGGCACAGAAGACATCCGCCAGCGAATTACCACATCGGAAGGCGGCGGCCCAGCCGGCGAAATCGGTCATCTTC
>JAGQPV010000365.1 GCA_020426545.1 Planctomycetaceae bacterium | reverse complement strand
TGAAACGCGAAGAGACCCGATCCTTCCCGGAACGGCCCGAACGGGATGTGCTGCTGTTCCTGATTCAGAATGCTCCGCTCAAGCCGTGGCAGCGGGACATCCTGTCAATCGTGCGGGAAGAAGCCTGCTATTTCGCGCCGCAGGGTCAGACGAAAATCATGAATGAGGGCTGGGCCAGTTACTGGCACTCCACCATCATGACGACCCACGCGCTGACGGACGCCGAAGCAATCTGCTATGCCGAGCATCACAGCGGCACCATGGCCACCAGCCCCAACCGGCTGAACCCCTACAAGCTGGGAATTGAACTGTTCCGTGATATTGAAGAACGGTGGAACCGCGGGTGCTTCGGTCCGGAATACGATGCCTGCGATGATGTTCGCGAGCGGCAGCACTGGGATCGCCAGCTGGGACTGGGACGGGAGAAGATCTTCGAAGTCCGCCGGGTGCATAACGATGTGACATTCATCGATACATTCCTGACTCCCGAGTTCTGTGCCAGGCACCGAATGTTCTCCTTTGCGTATAACGACGCCTCCGAACACTACGAAATCGCTTCCCGGCAGTTCGAGGAAATCAAGAAACAGCTGCTGACGTCGCTGACGAACCACGGCCGCCCTGTGATCGAGGTGGTGGATGGAAATTACCTTAACCGGGGAGAGCTGTACCTGCGGCACCGCTATCAGGGAACCGAACTGCGGGACGACTATGCCCGGGCCACGCTGGCGAATCTGGAGACAATCTGGTCCCGGCCCGTCCACCTGGAAACCGTGGTCGATGACGAAGTCACCGTGCTGAACCGGAAGCAGGATTCGCTGCTGGCAGATTGACGTCCGTCGGGCACTTCCTGATTCCTCAGCGGGCGGGACGAGGAAATCGCATTTCAGGTGTCCCCGGGAAACGACGGTCCCGCCTGAAACCGGCCCGGGTTGAATTGAATCAGACGCTGCTGCGGAAGCGGGTTCGCACGGCGAAGACAGCCACCAGGTAACCACCAGGCCGCGGAAGGAGATTCCAGATGAGCCTCAGGGATGATCTGACCCGGGAGCTGGCGACACTCAACGGTCACCGCAGCACGGCGCCGGTCACGGTGACGCTGCAGGGGCCGCAGCAGGTGGTCATCGAACTGGATTTTCTGGCGGTGGACAGCATGAGCTGTTCGCTCAGCGAGTTGAGGCTGCAGGTGCCCTCACTGACGGGAGCGGATGCAGCCACCCTTGAGCAGTGGGCCGCTGCCATCTGCACCCGGGTAACTTACCTGCTGGAGAGCATGGGACCGCTGGAGGTCGATACCACCACCAGCCAGGTTCTGGTGCGATCGACCCCGCCCGACCAGCAGGGCGGGGCCAGCGTGTTCTACGAAATCCTGCTGCAGAATCTGTCGAGCGGGAATTTCAGCCTGTGCCGCTACCGGGCGGTGCCTGGCCAGCCCGGCAGGCAGCCTGTTGAACTGCAGATGACACACGAAGTGCTGCAGAAGCTGCTGGCCGACCTCATCGACACGATTCCCTGAGCGGCCATTCAGGGGAATCTGCCGCAAACGCCTTGGGTTGCGCGGCTTATGATGCAGAAAGCCGGTCTCCAGCGGCCGCTGGTCCGTAACGAATCGCTTCCGCCCGACAACCTCTCTGCAGCCGGTACCGCTCTGGTCCTGGCGGGTGCGCGGAGAATTCTTCCCGGGCTTCACCGAGGGATGCCGCCCGCGCCGGCCATGCGTGTCAGCGGAGACACTGCGGACCGGGCATCCATCCGTCAGCCAAAAACAGGCTTGTCGGTATGGTCTCGGGCACAGTCCGGCGGAATTCCGACTCGGTTTTCAGATGCGAAGAACCAGCGAAACCGGATCCCGTCGGAGAGTCGGTTGAGTTTCATCGATCCAGCCGGCTACTCTGAGTGACTGTCCGCGTGAATCTTCGTCCCGCAGGTGGCCATGGGTTCGGCCTGGTCAGCAGGCTGCAGCCGGCGCCCCGGCGGGAAGCGGCAGAAGGATGGTCGGAGAGTGACTGCGATAGCCGATGCCGGGCCAAGTGCCTTTCCCAACAGACAGGACGAATCTGTGATGCGTCTTAAACTGCGCTGCAGACTGGCAACAACCGCTGTGGTTGCACTGCTGCTCTTCGGATTGAGTGTGCCGCTTTCCGCTCAGGAAGAACCACCTCCGCAGATTCAGTGGCTGTCGGGGCATGAAGGCAGCATCTACGCGACCGGCTCGTCGCTTGATGGCCGCACTCTGATCAGCGCCGGGGCCGATGGCACCATTCGCCTGTGGGATCGCGAAACCGGCGAGCTGATCCGCACGATTCAGGCAGGCAGTTCACCGGTGCTGGAACTGGCGGTCTCTCCAGATGGCTACCAGCTGGCAGCCGGCAGCCGCGACAGCCGGGTCAGAGTGTACGACCTTGCCGGTCGGCATCCGCTGAAAGAAATGGCGGGTATTGGCGGCGTGCCGCGGGCCGTGTCCGCCTTTGGCGACGGCATCCGCATTGTGACCGGCGACGAGAACCGGCTCGTGCGGATCATCAGCACGGCGAACGGACAGCCGGCCGGCGATTACGGCGGAATGACCGCCCCCATCACCGCGCTGACCACAATTCCGCTGCCGGAAATGATGGTTGCGGGCGGAGAGGATGGAATCATCCTTGGGTGGGCATACGGCAATGGAACACCGCAGTGGCTGATTTACTCAACCGAACAGAAGGCCCTTGCCACGCAGCCAGTGCAGCCGGAACTCAACGAAGAGGGAAATCCGGTCCCTCCGGCACACCGCCTGATTGCCGGTGCGGGAACGGATGGACTGCTGCGACTGTTCCACTGGCCTCCGGTGCCGCCGGCCTCGCTGCCGAATCACGGGAACGATGTGACTTCCGTGTCCATCTCTCCCGATGGTTCGCTGATTGTCAGCGGCTCGCTGGATCAGCAGGTGCGGCTGCATGACGCGACCACCAATGCCATCAAGCTGTCGCTTACCGGGCTGGCATCTCCCGTGCATTCCACATCCTTCAGCCCCGACGGCAGCATGGTGGCGGCTTCCGGCGCGAATGGAGCAGTGCAGTTCTGGGAGACCGAGAAAGGTGAGGCCCGTTCTCAGGTTGTCGGTCATACGGGCGTTGTCCATCAGGTGCAGTTCCACCCCACGCAGCCGCAGGTGGCAACCGCCGGGGCCGATGGAACGATTCGCCTGTGGAATCTGCCGCAGGGAGTCACCCCTCTGCCGGGCCACTCTGGTGCGGTCCAGGTGGTGGCAGCCGGGGCGGACGGAAAAATCGCCGCCACCGCCGGAGCCGACAAGACCATACGCATCTGGGATCTGGCCGAGAACAAGATCACCGCGACCGTGCCGAATCTGGAGCAGCCAGCCACCGCGCTGTCGCTCAGCCCCGACGGCAAACTGGTTGCCAGCGGCGATGCCACGGGGCGGCTGATGCTGGCCTCCACCGCCGACGGAAGCCGGAAGGAATCGGTCCTGGCTCATACCGGCCAGGTCAGCGGCATTCGCTGGCTGCCCGAGAACGCCGGCCTCGTAACGACGGGGGCCGATGGTTCTCTCAGGTTCTGGAAACTTCCCCTGGCTGCTCCGGGTTCTCTGGTCGAGCAGCCACAGGTGGCGCAGGCAGCGGGCGTCTCCCCCGACGGAAAAGCGATCTACCTGGGCGGGGCTGATGGCGCCGTGCGTGTGCTGGAAGCCGCCACCGGCAAACTGACAAAGACCCTCGAACCGACAGCCCCTCCGGCGGCGGTCACTGCCATGGCTGTCAGCCCGGATGGTGCTCTGCTGGCCGCGGCGGATGCGAGTGGACGCCTGCGTTTCTGGAAGACCGAAGGCCTGGAGGAATTCACTTCCCGCAGCGGGCACACGGGAATCATCCACGATCTCCGCTTCTCTGCCGATGGAGCTCACCTGGCCACAGCCGGTGCCGACAGCACGATCCGCATCTGGCAGACTCCCGCGGCTGGTCCTGAATTTATCAGACAGGCGAAGCCCGTCACGTCGCTGGTTTCCGGCGGAGCGGGCACGCCGGTTCTCGCCACCTCGGCGGATGGTTCGATTGTCATTCGCAGCCCGGCCATTGCCGATGCGAAACCGCTGTCGCAGTTGATCGCCCAGGACGTGGCGATCAACTGCAGCGCCATGTCGGCCGATGGCAAACTGGCCGCGGTTGGTCTGGCCGATGGAGGCATTGAACTGATCGACCCGGCCACGGGAAAATCGACCGGCTGGCTGGGAATTCATGCCGGCGGTGTCACCGGACTGGCCTTCGATGGCAAAGCCGGCACCCTGGCTTCGGTAGGAGCCGATGGAACCCTCCGCCTGTGGAAGCTGCCGGCAGTTGCCGGTGAGACTCTGGCCGGAGTGGATGAACCGGTAGTCGCTCTGGCAACCGTGGCCGATGGTTCACGGCAGTTTGTCGCCACGGGAAAAACCATTCAGGTGCTGCAGGCCAAAGCGCTCAAATCGCTGGGGGCCGAACTGCCAGCCGCGGCCACCGCATTGACAGCCTCTGCCGATGGCAAGCTGCTGGCTGCGGGCACGGCTGACAGCACCCTTGTTCTGCGGGATTCCACCACCGGCGAAGACCGGCTGCAGGTCGGAACAGGGCAGACGGCTATTGCCGGCGTGGGCCTGCATCCGCAGGCCAACCAGGCGGCAACCGCGGGCAGCGACGGCACCATCCGCATCTGGGATGTACCAGCGGCGGCCGTGGCTCCGCTGGCCGGGCACACGAAGGCAATCACCGCGCTGGCCAAAAGCCCCAACGGGCAGTTGCTGGCGACCGCCTCTGCCGATGGCACGATTCGCCTGCGGAATGTGGCCGACGGCAAGGACGTGCGGACTCTGACGGGTCACACGGGGCCGGTGACAGCCATTGGCTGGCGGAACGACAGTGCTCAGCTGATTTCTGCTTCGGCCGATGGCAGCGTGCGACTGTGGACCACGGGCGACGGCAAGAACGTGGCCACAATCGAGAAGCCGGGCGGCACCGTTTCGTCCGCAGCTGTTCTGCCGGGAGGCACCCGCATCGCCACCGGCATGGCCGACGGAAAGATTTTCCTGCGGACGACCGCCACGCCCGATGAGGAACCGCTGGAAATCGCTGCCCACCAGAAGTCGGTTGTGCGGCTGGTGCTGCTGCCGGATGGAAACACTCTGATTTCCGCCGGGGCGGATGGTGCGGTGAAGAGCTGGGCCACTGCCGACGGGAAAGCAGGCTTTACCGCCAGTGCCGGTACAGCCGCCACCGACCTGGCAATTTCTACCGATAACAAGCTGCTGGCCGTGTCGACGACCGGCAAGACGATCCGCCTGTTCAACGCGGCCGATGGCAAACCCACGGGCGATCCGGTGGTCTTTCCGGCGGAAGTCAGCTCTGTCGCCTTCAGTCCGCAGAACGACCGCGTGGCCGCACTGTGCAGCGACGGCCAGCTGACCGTCATGGAAATCGCCACCAACCGACTGCTCGAACGTCACCAGCTGGCTGCAGAGACTGCCAGTCATGTTGTCTTCGGTGCCGATGCCCGTTCTCTCTACGCTGCCGGCACGGCGCAGGCCATTCAGCCCGTGAAGCTGGCGCTGGCCCAGCTGATTGAAGCTTCGACCATGCCGCTGAACGCGGTGGCATTCAACCCGGCCGGCAGCCAGGTGGTGGCAGGCGGTGTCGAGAAGATCATCAGCCTGTGGACCGTGGCCAACGGAGCAGCCGGCTGGAAAGCCACCGGCCATACCGATGCAATTACCTCGCTGGCCTACAATGCGGACGGCTCAAAAGTCTTCTCCGGTTCGCAGGACAAGACGGCCCGCATCTGGAATGCCGGCAATGGCCAGGCGGCTGGCGAACTGGCTCACGAATCGGCCGTGCTGGCGGTTTCCGCCAGTGCAGCACCAGACCGACTGGCGACCGCCAGCAGCGAATTCGGCAGCTCGGTGTGGGACATCGCCACCGGCCTGCGACTGCAGCGGGTGATTGCCCATAAGGGGCCGGTCCACGCGGTGCTGCTGTCGGCGGACGGAAACACTGTGCTGACCGGCGGACTCGACGGGCAGGTTCGCACGGAGCCCGTTACCGCCATCCTGTCGATCACCGCTCATGAAGGCGAGGCACGGGCGGTCGTGTTTACTGCCGATGGCAGCCAGGTCATTACCGCCGGGGCCGATAAACTGGTCAAACAGTTTGACCTGACCGGCAAACTGGT
>JAGQPV010000364.1 GCA_020426545.1 Planctomycetaceae bacterium | reverse complement strand
CTGGCGGAAGGCGCGCTGGCCCGCATTCCGGCTCAGCTGGTGCCGCTGACGGATCTGGTCGAACTGCGGCTCTCCGGTGAAACCGTCACCGATGAGGTGTTGGCGTCCGTGGCCGAGCTGCCCGTGCTGCGGAGGCTGGTGCTCAGCGGGACCTCGGTGACTCGCGGCGGGTTACGGCGATTGAGCCGCCAGCGACCGCAACTGAAGGTCACCCGCCAGCCATGAATGCCCCCCGCCCTGCCCCGGCAGAACCGCCGAAGATTGCACTTCAGGGAATCGGACGCAGCTTTCCCGGTGTGCGGGCGCTGGATGACGTGAGTTTCGAGATTGCCCGCGGCCACATGCACGCCATTGCCGGCGAGAACGGCGCGGGTAAAAGCACGCTGATGAAGATCCTCTCGGGCGTGCTGCCTGCCGACGAAGGCTGCCTGCTGCTGGATGGCCGGCCCGTGCAGTTCGCCGGGCCGCGGGAAGCCCAGGCGGCGGGCATCAATATCATTCACCAGGAACTGAGCCTGGTGGAGGAACTGCACGTTACGGCGAATCTGTTTCTCGGCCGGGAACTGCAGGGCCGCTGTGGTTTGCTCGACGAACGGGAGATGAACCGGCAGGCGGCCAGTCTGTTTGAGCAGCTGCAGTGTTCGATTCCGCTGGATGCACCGGCGGGTTCGCTGCGGATTGGCGACCAGCAGCTGGTGGAGATTGCCCGCAGCCTGCTGTTTGCCGGCGATGTGCTGATTATGGATGAGCCAACCAGTGCCCTGACGGAAGCGGAGACCGGGCGGCTGTTCCGCATTATCGACCAGCTGCTGCAGCAGGGGCTGACGATCCTGTACATCTCCCACAAGATGAGCGAGATCTTCCGCCGGGCCGATTGCATCACCGTGCTGCGGGACGGCCGGCACGTGGCGACGGTTCCCGCTGCCGAAACCACGCCCGAAGAAGTCACCCGGCTGATGGTGGGGCGGGAGATTACCGCACACCAGCGGCCTGGCGGGATGCCATCAACGGGACCGGGGCAACACACCGCAGCTGCACCGCCCTGCCCTGTGCTGCAGGTGGAGCAGCTGTCGCTCCCGTGGCCCGGCCATGCCCGGCAGTGGCGACTGAAGGACATCAGCTTCGAGCTTTCCGCAGGGGAAATCGTCGGCGTGGCCGGGCTGATGGGGGCCGGCCGGACGGAGCTGCTGGAGTGCCTGTACGGGGCCACGCAAGAGGTGCCGGCGGGCCGCATTCTGCTCGACGGGCAGTTGCGTGAATTCCGGCATCCGGCGGAAGCGGTGGCGGCGGGAATCGCGCTGGTGACGGAAGACCGCAAGCGGCTGGGCCTGTTCGATCAGCTGACCGTCCGCGAGAACATTTCACTGTGCAGCCTGGGCCAGGTATCAACCGGAGGGCTGATTACCGCCCGCCGCGAACGGGACGTGGTACAGGCCGCGATGACCCGCCTGGGCGTGCGGGCCGCCAGTGCCGAAACTCCGATTGCCAGCCTGAGCGGGGGCAACCAGCAGAAGTGTATTCTGGCCCGCTGCCTGGAGATTCAGCCCCGGGTGCTGCTGCTGGATGACCCCACCCGCGGCGTGGATGTGGGGGCGAAGTCCGAACTGTATGCCATCATTGAACAGCTGCGGGCCGAGGGCATCGCCATTCTGCTGACCTCCAGCGAACTGCCCGAGCTGCTGACCTTAAGCGACCGGATTCTCGTGCTGGCCGAAGGCCGGCTGACAGCCGCTTTCGAACGTGGTGAATTCAGCGAAGAAGCAATCATGGCCGCCGCGACGGAGGGGGTGGCTATTTCGACTCCATCCGCAGAGTAGGCCGTGGTGAGTCTTGCGAAACCCGGCTGTGCCACCTGGTATGGTGAATCAGCGTGCCCGGCGCGCGGGGTATTCTTTCCGCCTCACCAGGGCTTATCTGCCGGGTTTCAAACTCGAGGAACCCAGGCCCTTTTCCGCGCCTTCGGGGAACAGGTGGGTGGGCAGGGCGATGCCTTTCAGGTATTGCGTGGCCCGGTCCCACTGGTTGCGGGCCAGGTTCTGCTGGGCGGTTTCTCCCGGTTTGATACGGGCGATACCCACCTGGACATTGCTGATGTGGGTTTCCTTGCCCCACAGTTTTTTGCCCGCCAGTGTGATGCTGACGGTGCAGTCCAGCACGTCCTCGCTGATGCTGATGGTGCCGCCTGCGGCGTTGCCCAGCTGGCGGAACTGGGCCTGTTCCCCCGTGCTGCGGCGGGCGAGGGAGACCGTCAGCTGCAGCGGCTGGTTTGCCGCAATCTCAATTCCGCCGCGTTCCAGCTGCTCGGTCATGCTCTGCTGCAGCTGCTGGCTGAACATCGGCTCTTCGGGCGGGTTTTCCGCCAGCTGCATCTTCAGCGACAGCTTCTTCCCTTCGCCCAGAATCAGTTCCGGAGGCGGGACATTGCCGGAGATCTTCTGTTCTGCTTCGGAATCCGGCAGGGAAATCGCGGCCAGCTGCAGCTGCTGACTGCTGCCTCCCGAGGGAAGACAGGCGATGTGCAGCCCGCCGGGGCTGTCGGGCGAATGGACGGCGTTCCGGCTGAGGTAGGTCCAGACGATGCGGCCGTGCTCGAGGTCGATCAGCCGGGTATTGTCCAGCAGCAGGGTGCT
Source organism: Planctomycetaceae bacterium (assembly GCA_020426545.1). Classification (GTDB taxonomy): domain Bacteria; phylum Planctomycetota; class Planctomycetia; order Planctomycetales; family Planctomycetaceae; genus JAGQPV01. The sequence continues at coordinate 3,576 of JAGQPV010000364.1, read as the reverse complement.
GTCGCTGCACCAGTGCAGCCAGCTGCCGTGCTGTGGCAGAGGAATATCCCGGGAGATGGTTCCGTCCGACAGCTGGACAGTCACCAGAGAGGCTCCACCGGGAGTGTGAAGCGTGGCGGCGAACTGCGTTCCGGAAGGGCTGAAGGCCGATGCGCCCAGCGGGCCACTGCAGGAGACCGTTCCGGTGACCTGTCCGCTGAGCGAGTCGAGGAAATACAACGCTCCATCGTGCCAGAGCGCCATGGTTTTGCCATCGGGGCTGATGGCCGGCAGGCCGGGGTTCAGCACGGGCTGCACCTCGGGGCCATCGCTCTTTGCTGGCCTGCCGCCCCGGATGGCGGCCATTTTCGCTTCGTACTCTGCCTGAATTCGGGCCATCGTCTCCTGGTAGCTGCCGGGGCGGAAGTTCTGTTTGACGTCTTTGACGGTGTAGATGCTGCGGCAGGCGGGCACTTCCCACAGCGTCAGCATGCCGCCACGGGCCAGGCTGAGGACATGACTGGCATCGATAAACGAGGCGGCCACCAGATCGCCCTCGCCTTTGTCGAGGCCCAGGTGCGGGCGCCAGCCGGCGAGGTGTTCTCCCTCGGGGAGGGACCACAGATCCAGCCGGCCCTGGCTGGCGGAGACGCGGGTCAGCAGGCGGGTGCCATCGGGGCTGAGATCGAGGACGGTCGCGCCGAAGGGGATTTCAATATCCCGCTGGCCGGGCAGGTCGGTCAGCTCCACCAGGCGAATCACGGCCCGTTGTTCGTGTGCATCGAAGGCGATGACGGCACGGCCGCTGCCCGCTGTCGACAGCAGAATGCCGCCCGGCTGCTGCGCGCCGGTGTTGATGGGCACGGGATCCTTCAGCAGGTTGTCGGGCACGGTGTCCGCAGTGCCGGGAGTTACCCGCCATGCGGCGGATGTCAGGCTGATTTCCCGGCTGGCCGAGTCATCGGCTTTTGTCAGGGGGGGCAGGTCGGCATCGTCGGCGGTACCGCCCGCGTTGATGGTGGCGGCTGCCTGGGTGACTTCGTCCAGCGGGAGGACGACTTCGCGAATGGTCTTCTTCTTATAGTCTCCGCCAGCGAGCAGAATCCGGTTGGTATCGAACGGGACGGCCTCTTCTCCATCCAGCTTGTCATCCGCGGGAACCCGCCACAGCGGGCCGCCGGATTCGCGGTCGAACACGAACCGGCCGAACAGCAGCATCAGTCTGCTGTCGCGGAACCAGCGGACATCGGCACTCTGATTGGTGCCGGAGACAGCCTGACCTTTCAGTTCCGCGGGAATGCGGTGCTGAAACACGACTTTGCCCGTGGCCACATTCCAGCCGAACAGCTGGTGGCCGAACTCTTTATCGTAGGATTTGAAGACAGCGGCCAGCCAGGCACCATCGGGAGAGAACGCCAGGGAATCGCAGGTGAAGTTGACTTCGTTCGTCAGCTCCTTGAGCGAGACGATTCCCGCGGTCTGGCCCGTATCGAGGTTGTAACAGCCCAGCTGGCTGTGCCCTTCCATCACCAGGGCGGCGTAATGGCCGCCGGGGCTGGTGGTCAGTGAGTTGATCTGAAAGAACTTCGACACATCGATCGAGCGTTCCTTCTTCCCGTCGGGAATACTCCAGACTTCCAGGGGCTGCTGATACCGCAGGGAGACCAGCCGCTCCGGCGAAGCAAACCGCAGCACCGTGGTGGTGGGGCCGGGTGACAGGATGAGTTCGCTGGCCAGTTTCTGGCCGGCGACGTCCATTACCAGCAGTTTGGCCTTTGTGCTGTTCGCACCGACGAACCAGCGGCCATCCGGGCTGAGAGCGCCGCGGTCGGCCCCCATGTTCGCGTGAATGGTGCCGACCTTCTCGCCGGTGCCCATGTTCCAGACTTCGCGGACGTCTTCCTCGCGGAAGTTGCTGCCCAGTGCGACAAACTCGCTGGAGTTATGCGGATAGACCACCTTGTCGCCGCTGGCACCCTGCGGAAAAGGCAGGCGGATGGCCTTGCCTTCCGCCGGTGTGAACAGCTCGGGCGCGGGGTCGGGCTTCATGGTCCAGGGAGAGATGGGCGCAGCCTGACGTGCCGCGGCCTGCCTGGCTGCAGCGGCAGCCGCTGCGGTGTTCGCGCTGGCGGTGACGGAAGAGTTGCCGGTGGTGGGAGCCGGGGAACCGCCCGCGCCGGACGGACTGGTGCCGGCTGGCTGGCCGGAAGGAATTGCAGAGGGCCGGTTGCCCGGCAGGGGCGGTTTGAAGCCGGGTCCGTCTCCGGCAGTGGCGGCGGTTTCCGTCTGCTCTGCGTCATCGGAGGACAGGAGGCTGACGGCACCGAACGCCAGCAGCCCGACCAGCAGCACTCCGGCCACGGCTCCGCCAATCAGCAGGCCCGCGCCGGGGCCGGAGGATTTCTGAGGCCGGCGACGCTTTGGACTGTCGCCAGCGGTCCTGCGGGGTGGCAGAGCAGCTGCTCCGCCGATGTCTTCCGCCGGCTGCACCACAACGGGTTCGCCGCATTCCTTACAGCGGATGCGCTTGCCCAGCAGTTCGTTCCGGACGCGGAAACTGGAAAAACAGGAATCGCAGAAGACCTCAATTGCCATCTGTGCCGGCCCTTATATCGACGGGTGCCCGGGCTCTGTCCGTCAGGCACCAGCACCCTGCCGGGGGAAGAACACCCGGCGAGCTGCCAGCGGCGGGACATCCTGCCAGGCTGCGAAATCTTAGACTGGATTTGTTCGATTGAATCAGCACCCGGCCGGGTTCGCAGGAATCCCTGGGAAACGGGATACATCCAGAGGGGATGCGGGGAAGCTCTGTGCGAAATCTGGCCGAAGAGAATGCAGCTTAATCGGCTCTTCTGTCCAGGTCCAGAACCTCTGTACCGGGAATTTCTGACCGCTGCCGGCCGGCCAGTTTGAGGGTTTTCGGACAACCGCCCGCGGGGTCGTGCGTGTGTCGGCGGAGGATACTGGTCTCGTACCGGCTGCCGCCGGTCGCGATTCGCAGGTGGCTGCCTTCCGGCGGAGCCGTCGGCGCAACTCGGGCGGAATCCGCCTCTGGACAGCCAGTCCGGCCGGGGAGGGAGTTGTGGATTTATGGCCAGTGGCTGCGCCAGGCAGTTGACAATGAAGAATAGAGGAAGGAAAATTCTGTCCAGAGTGAAATCGCCGGTTTTCTCCCGCTCTTACACAGAATACATGGCACGGTCGGCTTGAGCTGCCGTGTCCATTTTCGTTTCTGTTTTCCTTACCGGAAACCGGGCTGATCTTCGGCGATTCCCCCCCCCCAGAAAAACTGGTGAGTAGCAGACAGTCGAGGGGACTGCCTGCAGGTAACCGGTCAGATGCTGCCGGGTGTGACCAGAATCTCCACCCCGGCATTCAGCCGCCTTGTGCAGCGGTCGATTTGCCCCGGGCCACTGCCATTACAGACGCCCTCCGATTTCTGCCCGGTCCCGCCGGGCGGCAGGCACGAAAACTGGCTTCCTCAGCCGCTGTGCTCCGCTGACTTTTTGATGTCCCTCCTCCATACTCCCTCCTGATCAATCGGAAATTTTCATGCAGCACCCACTTCGTCGACGCGGATTTACTCTGATCGAACTG
>JAGQPV010000363.1 GCA_020426545.1 Planctomycetaceae bacterium | reverse complement strand
CGGGAACAGCCGCCCGGTGGCCGCATCGAAGTGGTGCAGTTCCCGGCGGATTTCGATGGCTCCGTCCAGCATTACGTGCTGATTCACCCGCCGCAGCGGCCCCCTGCTGCGGACTCGGCAGCCTCATCGGTACAGCCGGATACGGCCCTGATCACCCTGCACGGGCACGGATCCGACCGCTGGCAGTTTGTGAAGAGTCCACGGGATGAGTGTGCCGCTGCACGCAAACTGGCTGCGGAGCACGGGTTACTGCTGGTTTCGCCCGATTACCGCGCGAAGACGTCCTGGATGGGCCCGGCGGCCGAGGCCGATCTGGTGCAGATCATTCACCAGCTGCGGCGGGAGCACAGGATTTCCCGGATTCTGCTCTCCGGCGGGTCAATGGGTGGCACGGGAGCACTCACCTTCGCCGCCCTGCATCCGGCCCTGATTGATGGTGTCGTCTCGCTCAACGGGACGGCCAATCTGGTCGAATACCCCAACTTCAGCGAGGCCATTGCCCGTTCCTATGGAGGCACCCGGGCCGAAGTGCCGGAACAGTACCGTCGCCGCAGTGCGGAGTTCTTTCCCTGGCGGTTTCGCACCCCGCTGGCGGCCACCACCGGCGGGCAGGATCGGTCCGTTCCGCCGGAAAGTGTCCACCGGCTGATCGGCCAGGTTCTCCCGCGGAATTCCAATGTCCTGCTGATTCATCGTCCGCAGGGCGGCCACAGTACCAATGCGGCCGATACCCGGCAGGCTCTGGAATTCGTGCTGGCCCGCATGCAGCCCCGTCCTCTGCCTCCTCCGCTGCCCGAACGCTGACAGTGGCTTCAGCCGGCTGCCTGTTGCACCGCCGGAACCGCACCCGGTACGATGGTAAGATAGACTGTCCCAGTCGAAATCCCTCCGCCAGCGTGCCGTTGCCGTGGTGTCTGCCGCGGCTGTCGGTCGAAAGGCCCGCCCTCATGCCTGCCCCCTCCCGCCTGCTGCCCTCTCTGCTGCGAATCGGCGCTTCGCTGCTGTTCTGCCTGCCTGCCAGTGTGGTATCGGCTGCGGAAGAACGTCCCGAGGCGAAGCCAGCCGGGGGAGTGAACTACCAGCGTGACGTGAAAGCCGTGCTGCACGAGCGGTGTTTTGCCTGCCACGGAGCACTGAAGCAGGAAGCCAGCCTGCGGCTGGATACGGCGGAACTCATCCGTCAGGGTGGCGACAGTGGCCCCGCGGCGGTGCCCGGCAAACCGGCGGAAAGCGAACTGCTGGCCCGCATCACGGCGAAGGAAGACTATCTGCGGATGCCGCCCGAAGGGCAGCCGCTGTCTGCAGAAGAAGTCGCGGCGATCACCGCCTGGATTCAGTCGGGCGCTATCGGCCCCGCCGACGAACAGCCCGAAGCCGACCCCAACCAGCACTGGGCCTTCCGCGTGCCCGTGCGTCCTGCCGTGCCGAATCTAACTGAGACAGCCGGCGGACAACCGGCTAACCCGATCGACGCTTTTCTGGAAGCCTCCCGCAGAGCCCATGGAGTCCAGGCGGCCGGCACAGCGGAACGGTCTCTGCTGCTGCGGCGGCTGTATCTGGATCTCGTCGGCCTGCCGCCCACGCGGGCCCAGCTAAAGGAGTTTCTGGCCGATGACAGCGAAGATGCCTGGCAGGAGCAGGTGAATACGCTGCTGGCCAGCCCGCATTACGGCGAGCGGTGGGGCCGCCACTGGCTCGATGTCTGGCGGTATACCGACTGGTACGGCCTGGGCAAACAGCTGCGCAACAGCCAGAAACACATCTGGCACTGGCGGGACTGGGTTGTCGAATCACTCAACGACGACACCGGCTACGACCGCATGGTCCAGCTGATGCTGGCCGCCGATGAACTCGAACCGGCAGACACCAGTGCCCTGCGGGCCACGGGTTTTCTGGCCCGCAATTACTATCTGTTCAACCGCACGACCTGGCTGGATGAAACCATCGAGCACACTTCGCAGGCACTGCTCGGCCTGACGATGAACTGCAGCAAATGCCACGACCACAAATACGACCCGCTGTCTCAGGTGGACTACTACCGCCTGCGGGCCTTCTTCGAACCACACCAGGTGCGGCTGGATGCACTTCCCGGAGAAACCGATCTCGAGCGGAACGGCCTGCCCCGCGTGTTCGATGCTCATCCCGAAGAACCCACGTACCTCCACATTCGCGGGGACGACCGCAATCCCGATAAAGACAATCCGCTCACGCCCGGCATCCCCGCGGTGCTGTCCACGGGTGAGCTGAATATCGCCGCCGTCCCGCTGCCGCTGCCCGCCTATCGGCCCGCCCTCCGGGAATACGCCATCGCAGATCGCCTGGCCGCAGCCGCCACCCGTCAGAAGTCGGCGGAAGAGCGTATCACCGCGCTGGAGCAGAAACTCAAACAGCTGAAACCTTCCCCGCCCGCTGCACAGGAAGAGACGGAAAAGAAGCCAGCAGCAGCGAAGCCCGGCGCAACAGAAACAGCCGAGGGCGAACTGATTCTGCGGGACGACTTCGACCAGGCCAACCCGGAACGCTGGGAAGTCGGCGCCGGCACCTGGAAGTTCGAGAATGGTCTGGCCATCCAGACGGAAACCGGCAGCTCGCGCCGCGACCTGCGACTGAAGCAGAATCCTCCCGGCGACTTTGTCGCCACACTGCGGGTGCGTGTCACCGGCGGCAAGGTCTACCAGTCCTTCGGCATCGCCTTCGATACGCTGGAGAACCGGCAGAAGCTGGTCTACCTCAGTGCCCATGCCCCCGGACCGAAACTGCAGGTGACTTATGATACCGGCGGCGGGTTTGTGTACCCGGCCGAAGGACGTGTGGCCCGCAAGGTCGCCACGAACCAGTGGTACGAACTGCAGCTGGCCGTGCGGGGCACCCTGCTGAATGTGGCCATCGACGGGAAGCACGCCCTCGCGTACGAACTGCCCGTCCAGCGGGAAGACGGTCGGCTCGACCTGATTGCCTTCGATGCCATGATCGAATGCGACTGGTTCGAACTGCGGAAACTGCCCGCCGACAGGGTGCTGGTCCAGGCGGGAACTCCCTCCGGTGGCACAACCGCAAAGCCGGCAGAACAGACCGCCGAACAGCTGGAAGCCGCGCTGAACATTGCCCGGGCCGAACAGCAGGAAGCCGCAGCCGAGCAGGCCCTGGTGAAAGCCGCTGCCGAAGCCGACCGCGCCCAGCTGGAACAGGCCACTGAAAAGCAGGCCGCCGATGAACCGGCCACGGAGAACCCCTCAGCAGAAGCGAAACCGCTGATTCAGGCCGCTGCGCTGGCGGCCCGGCAGCACGAACTGGCCGAGGCCGAACTGGCACTGGCCCGGGCCCGGCAGAAGCTGCTCGCCGCGGCAGAGAAGGATCAGGCCGCTCAGCAGAAAGCCGTGGCAGCCGCCGGGAAGGTGCTGGCCACAGCCCGCGAGAAGCTCAATTCCCCCGGCGAAAACTACCCCCGGCTGGAAGCTTCGCTCAAAGCGCTGGAAGGCCCGGCGGAGACGGACGCCTCCCGTCGGAAACCCTACCCGGCTGTCAGCACGGGCCGCCGCACGGCCCTGGCCCGCTGGATCGCCAGCCGCGACAACCCGCTCACCGCCCGAGTGGCCGTCAACCACATCTGGATGCGTCACTTTGGCCAGCCACTGGTCGATCCGGTCAACGACTTCGGCCGCAGGACAGCTGCCCCGCCGCAGCAGGAACTGCTGGACTGGCTGGCGGTGGAGTTCATGGAACACGGCTGGAGCATGAAGCACCTGCACCGGCTGATCGTCACCTCCCAGGCCTACCAGCTGACAACCTCCACCCGCGATGCCAGCGAAGCCACCCACCAGGCCGATCCCGACAACGAATACTACTGGCGTCGCCGGCCCGTGCGGATGGAATCACAGGTCGTGCGGGACAGCCTGCTGCAGCTGGCCGGTCGGCTCGATCCGGCGGTCGGTGGTCCCACGGTGGATCCGGGGCAGGTCACATTCCGCCGCAGCCTGTACTTCACCCACTCGCGGGATGACCGCAACAGCTTCCTGTCGATGTTCGACGATGCCGACATTCTCCGCTGCTATCGCCGGGAAGAAAGCATCGTTCCGCAGCAGGCGCTCACGCTGGCCAACAGCCGTGTCTCGCTGGAAATGGCCCGCACCATGGCGCAGACACTGCGGGAGCAGACAGCCACCGACGAAGAACTCATCACGGCCGCCTTTGAAACCGTCCTCGCCCGCGCCCCCGCTGCCGAGGAACAGGCCGCCTGCCAGGCCGCACTGGGCCGGCTGCGGGAATCGGCCGCCACATTGAACGGTCAGTCTTCGCAGTCCATCGATCAGCGGGCCGCCGCGTCGCTGATCCATGCCCTGCTGAACCACAACGATTTCATCATGATCCGCTGAATGACCTCCTCTTGTGCAGTGCCGGCTGTGCCAGCCGGCAATCACACGACGAACAGAATTCAGGGTGGCACGTCCCGGAGGAACGACGGGCGTGGTCATTCTCTCTACTTCCCTCCCTTTCAGGGAGGGATTGAGGGAGGGTCAATACTCTCGATGAAATCCGACAGACAGATTTCAGGGTGCCACTGTTAATTAACCCGGCAGTGTCTTCTCTTCTTCCCTGACCCCCGAATCCCGACCACCGACCACTGATCAAGGGGAGCATTACCATGACGAACCGGAAGTCACCCTCCCTCACCCGCCGGGACGCCCTGCGGAAGGGGATTGGTCTGGGAACCAGCTGCGCCATGGCCTCCGGTCTGGCACCGCTGGCCTTTCAGGCCCTGCTGGAGCAGGAAGCCCGGGCGGAAACGCACCTGCCGATCAACGGTCAGCCGCACTTCGCCCCCAAAGCGAAGAACGTGATCTGGCTGTTCATGCGGGGCGGCCTGTCCCACCTCGAAAGTTTCGACCCCAAGCCGGCCGTCACAAAATACGCCGGCCAGTCCATCGGCGAGACGCCGTTCAAAAGCGTGCAGACGTCCGAAAAACTCAAGCGGGTGCGGGTTGTCGTGGTCAACGATGCCAACGGCCAGCAGCGAAACAAGCTGTATCCCCTGCAGGTGGGCTACCGCAAGTACGGCGAAAGCGGCATTGAAGTCAGCGACTGGTTCCCGCACATCGGCAGCTGCATCGACGACATTTCCGTCATCCGCTCGATGTGGACCACCGACGACAACCACGGTGCTCAGGTCCAGTTTCATTCCGGCCGGCACATGCTCGACGGCGGCTTTCCCACCATCGGGGCCTGGGTCACACACGGCCTGGGCACGCTGAACGAGAACCTGCCGCAGTTCATCAACATGGGCCCCCGTTATTTCGACACCCGCGACGGCCATTACCTCGGCCCGTCCTGCGATGCCGTGCCCATGAAGGCCGACCCGAAGAACCCGCTGCCCTATGCCAGCCCGGAGCTGGATCTGTCCGCCGGCGAACAGCGGATCGAGTTCGACCTGGTCAACCAGCTCAATCAGATGGCCACCCGCGATTACCCCCGCGATGAAGTCCTGCGGGCGCGGCTCAAGTCGTACGAGCTGGCCTACCGCATGCAGCTGTCGGTCCCCGAGACATTAAAGCTGGAAGAGGAAACCCAGGCCACGCAGAATCTGTACGGGCTGGACCAGGCTGCGACGAAGCCCTTCGGCACGCAGCTGCTGGCGGCGCGGCGGTTCATCGAGCGGGGCGTGCGGTTCATTCAGATCATGCATGGCGACGGGGCCGCCGGTGCGTGGGATTCGCATTCGGGCCTGCAGAAGAATCATGCCCGTCTGGCCGGCCAGGTCGATCTGCCGGTGGCCGGTCTGCTCAAAGACCTGAAAGCGCGGGGCCTGCTGGACGAAACCCTGGTGGTGTTCGCCACGGAGTTCGGCCGGACGCCAGGTTCCCAGGGTTCAGACGGTCGCGACCATCATCCGTATGGTTTTTCCGTGTGGATGGCGGGCGGCGGGCTGAAGGGCGGCATTGCCCACGGCACGACCGACGAAATCGGTTTTCATGCGGAAGAGAACCCGCACTATGTGACCGACGTGCATGCCACCATTCTGCAGCAGCTGGGCCTGAACCACCGGGCCATGCACGTCCCCGGCCACAAGCGGCTGGAGATCGACTTCGGCGAACCGATTCACGAAATCATCGCGTGAAGCGTCCCAACCACAGCATGCCCACGCCAGCGTGGGCATGGCACCCAGGAAGACTCACCATCTGCGGGGTGGCACGTCCCTGACCGCAGGAAAGGGCGTGGCCTGTTTCTTAAGCCCCTG
>JAGQPV010000362.1 GCA_020426545.1 Planctomycetaceae bacterium | reverse complement strand
CCTGCCACTCAACGCAGCGGCGGGCGTCACCCGCGGACAGGCAGCCCAGCGCCACCATCGCCACGGCGCACAGGGTGGCGGCGACCAGAGTGGGCACGAGATTTGTTGTCATCAGAAGGATCAGCAGGAGAAAAGCGCCAACCGCCAGCCACGCCCGGTCCTGCCGCAGAGGTCGCCAGTCCTCCACACTGCTGACCAGATAAAAAGCCGGGTCGTTGCGGTGGGCACTGAGAAAATGAGCCCGCACCTGCAGCAGCAGGGTGTCACCTGGCCGCAGTTTCACATCACCCGGCTTCTGTTCGACGCGGTGTCCGCCTCGATGTATAGCCACAACAGCTGCGCCGTACGTCGCGCGAAACTGTGCATCGCGAATCGTCTTATGGACCAGGGGCGAATGCTCGGAGATCACCGCTTCGCACAGGCGGCGGCGGCGCTGCTGCTTCGAGGAAGCTAAATAGTCGGGATCGACAATCGGCACCAGGCCGACAATCTTTTCCAGCTCGATGATGCTGCTGACAATTCCCGTGAATACCAGCCGGTCCTGCGCCTGAATAATATCATCAGGACCGACCGGGGCAATAATCTGGCTGGCGCGGTCGATTTCGATCAGAAACAAGCCAGGCAACTGCCGCAGCCCGGCCTGTTCAATCGTCTTCCCGATCAGGCGGCAACCCGGCTGAACCTGCATTTCCGCGAGGTACTCCCGGCGGGTTTCTCCCAGCTGCTCCAGCAGTTCTTTCCGTTCCGGCAGCAGCCGCCCCGCAAGGGCGAGGTAAGCAATGCCGATGAGGGCATAAGGGACGCCAATCCAGCTGAGTTCGAACAGGTGCATTCCCGGCAGTTCGTTCTGCAGCATCAGCCCGTTGACAACGAGGTTGGTGGAGGTGCCGATTAAAGTGCAGGTGCCGCCAAAGATGGCCAGGTAGGACAGCGGGATCAGTAGCTTCGACGGTGAGACCTGATTGCGGCGGCTCCAGTCCAGCACGACCGGCATGAACATGGCCACAATCGGTGTGTTGTTCAGAAAGGCGGACATGGGCAGGACGACCGCGGCGAGCCGTGCCAGCACGCCCTTCTCTGTTCGGGCGCGACCGAGGACGTGATGGCCGAGATAATCCAGCACTCCGGTTTCCCGCAGCGCGGCCGCCACCACGAACAGCATCGCCACAGTCAGCATGCCACTGTTGGAGAAGCCGGCGAAGGCCTCCTCCGGAGTGATAATTCCCAGCAGGGCCAGAGTCGCCGTGGCACCCAGAAACAGCAGGTCGGGCGGGGCCAGGTTCTTCATCAGCGCGATGAACAGCAGCAGGACAATGCCCAGAGTGATCCAGGCCTCGGGCGGAATGAAAGCCGGAAGTAACATGCTTCTGTCCAGTAGATTCAACAAAAAAAAGGGTTGAAAGCCTGTTGCGGCTCCCAACCCCCTGAAGGTCTGTCTGCGTGATGTGTGAGGTCAGCCTCAAGATCGCATGACGTAACTCTCCCCCGGGCCGGCAGCCGCTGGCCGACAACAACAGAAGCAGGTTGCGGGTATGAGAGTACGCATGATCGATCTTATCGGCCGGCGGGACGCCAGACTTCAATGGATGCGGAGCATCTGGTCTTCATCGGGGGGCGAAGCCGAGACTGCCATGGCGGTCTGGTACTGTTCACCGTCGGATGAGCAGTGCAGACAGATTCCTGCCGGGCGGCACCCGGGCCTGAGGGCAGGCGAAGGCATGACTCAGGCGAGGATGTCTGTCATCACATTGCCGAAGTCCATATCCAGCCGTTTGCGGCCGGGGAAGTTCAGCCGCTGGTTGTTCAGGCCGAGCAGGTGCAGCACAGTGGCGTGCAGGTCGGTGACGTAATGGCCTTCGCCCAGAGCGTTGTAACCCAGTTCGTCGGTCTCGCCGTGAACATAACCCTTGCGGATGCCCGCGCCCGCCATCCAGATGGTGAATCCGTTGGGGTGATGGTCCCGTCCGGTCATGCCGCCGCCCCGCTTTTCGAGCCCCGGTGTGCGGCCGAATTCCGTGCAGAAGACCACGGTCACTTCGTCCATCAGGCCCCGCTGTTTCAGATCCTGAATCAGAGCGGCGATCGGCTGATCGACCGTGGCACACAGCCGGGTGTGATTCTCCTTCAGCTTCTGGTGGGAATCCCACACGCCGTAGGTTGACGGGTAGACCTGCACAAATCGCACGCCGCGTTCCACCAGCCGGCGGGCGGCCAGCAGTCGCCGGCCAGCCAGCTTCGTGGCGTCGTTGTCGATGCCGTACATGCTGGCTGTGGCGGCGGTTTCCTGGCTGAAATCGATGGCTTCGGGCACGGCGGCCTGCATGCGGAAGGCCAGTTCGTAGGCGCGAATTCGGGCGACCAGATCCTGGTCTTCCGGGTATTCCACGGCGCTCAGCCCGTTGAGCCGGTTGATCAGTTCGTATTCGGCCCGCTGCGATTCGAGGCTCTGCCCGGCGTGCCGCAGACCAAAGGGCAGCGGCTGCTTTCCATCGAGTTCCAGCGGAACACCCGCGTGCTGCGGGCCAAGGTACAGGGAATCAATCGACTGCCGTGTGTCGGAACGGGTGGGACCGCCCAGCACGGCGAATTTGGGCAGGTTGTCGTTCAGGGTGCCCAGCCCGTAATGCGCCCAGGCACCCACGCTCGGCTCCTGCGGATCGAGCCGGTGCCGGCCGGTGTGAATCTGATTTTCGGCCGCGTGGTCGTTGTCGGTGGTCCACATGTTGCGGACAAAGCAGAGGTCGTCCACCTGTTTTGCCAGGTGCGGCCACCAGTCGGTCACCTCGATGCCGGCTTCGCCGTGCTTCCGCCAGCCCACCTGCATCGGGTAAATGGCGGGGTACACATCGCGCACATTGACTTCCTCCGCGGCGACCGAGCGGAACCGCTTCTTGTGCAGCGGCGAGTTGACCGGGTTCTCGAAGGGCGTCTGGTCGAATGTTTTTCCGGCGTACTGGTTCAGAGCCGGTTTGGGGTCGAACGTTTCGAGGTGGCTGTATCCGCCCGACAGAAAGACCCAGATGATGGATTTTGTTTTCGGGGGATGATGCGGCCTGCCAGTAGGAGGATGGTCGGCAGCCGGTTCCACGGCGCGGACAATCCCGTCCTCGGCCAGCATGGCTCCCAGCGCCAGGCCGGTGAAGCCCATGCCCACGTCGCTGAGGAAGGCCCGGCGCGAACCGCCAGCGCAGCAGCCGGGAGAGTCGTCGGATGTGGCAGCGGGTGTGATCTCGGTCATTTGCCTCACCTGATCGTGACGAAGTCGTTATGGTTCAGCAGAGCACGCACCAGGCTGGCCCGCGCTGCGGAAGCCGCATCGGGCGCTTTCGCCGCAGTCAGCAGTTCCTGCTGTGCCGCCAGTGCTTCACGGCAGACCTGCTGTTCCGCGGCGGTGGGGGTGCGTGACAGAATTTTCTCGAACATCTCGGACACAAACCGTTCGGTCTGTGCTTCGGCATCGCCCGGGGCGCGGGTGTCGCCCTTGAGGGCTGCTTCCCATTCCTGCACGACGGTTTTGCTGAGCTGGTGCACCAGTTCGCTGTTGGTCAGGGCGAGAGCCTGCTGCGGGACGATGCTTTCCGTGCGGCGGTAGCAGTCCAGCGGGTTGGGAGCGTCGAACAGAATTCCCAGGTCGCTGGCTCCACCGTTCTCGGGGAACACGCTGTAATACACACTGCGGCGGTGCGTTGTGAGGGCCGTGTTATTTTCCAGTTCCTGCCCGCCCATGGTGAAGTCGAGCTGGCCGGCACAGTGCAGCAGGCTGTCCCGCAGGACTTCGGCCTCCATGCGTCCGGTGTTCATTCTCCACAGCAGGCGGTTCTCGGGATCGGCGAGGACGACGTAGGCCGGCAGGTTCGCGTTTTCACTGCCGAGCCCGTAGGCGATCCAGGAGCCAAAGGTCGGGTGCCCGGGAAAAATCTTGCCGGTCTGCATCTTGTAGACGGCCGGCTCGTGGTTCGGATGCACGTTGTACATCGACCGGATCACGGCGAGTTCGTCGGCTTCCCGGGCGAGGTGCGGCAGCAGTTCGGAAACCGGCAGGCCCGATTGCCCGTGGCGGGTGAATTTCCACGGGCTGCGCATCAGCGCCGCGGTGCGGAGCTGGATGGCGTCCCTCGTGATCGACTCGGGGACATCCTCCCCATGATGCTTGTCGAGCATCGGCTTCGGATCGAAGAGATCGACCTGGCTCGGCCCGCCCTGCATGCAGAGATGGATCACCGCCTTCGCCCGGGCGGGGAAATGCGTCTGCTTCGGCAGCAGATCGTACTGCCGCCGGGACCGGGGCAGGTCCGCTTTCTCAGAAGCCGCCACCGAGCGGCCACCGTAGAAGTCCCGGCCGAACAGATACATCAGCGCGGCGGCGTGCAGTCCATCGGCAGAGCGCCGCAGAAAGCCGCGACGGCCGGTGCTGGAACTCTGTCCCGGGATACCGGCTGGCCGGGCAGAAAAATCGGCAGCGGAACGGGCGGGCTGGTGCATTGGTTCTCTTTCCCGAAAGGACTGGCCGGGAGCGCGGTCTGTCTGATCATGAAGCCGGCCAGCGGCCAGCCGGTGGGTCAACGGGTTTCAGTCGATATACAGGAAAGCGGCCGAATTGAGCAGGCTGTGGCAGACATTCGCCAGCGACCGCTGACGGGCTTCGGCCTCGTCGGCTGGTCCGTCTTCCGTGCCGATCTGCTTCGTCCAGGCGGCGGTCAACCCGGTCAGGGCTTCTTCCGTCAGCCGGGTTTCCTCGGAGGTCGGATTTCGCGACAGGGCCAGCTGGTACATCAGCTCAATCTGTGCTCCGGCCTCTTCACCGGCTTCTTCCCGCACCCGCCCGGCAAAGCTGCCGGCCACTTCGCGGACCATGCCGTTGTTCATCATGTGCAGGGCCTGCGACGCCACCGTCGAACTGGGCCGGGCCACACAGTTGGGAATCATCTGCGGCAGATCGAATGTTTCGAGCATCGTCGGCATTTCCTTCCGCCGGTGCAGCACATACACCGAACGCCGCCAGCCGGCATCGCCCCGCTTCGAGGTCACCAGCCCATCCTTGCGGACAGCCACGGCATCCGGCGGGCCGAACCGGCGAAGTTCCAGCTCTCCCGCAACTGCCAGCAGGCTGTCCCGCAGCACTTCCGCATCCATCCGCTGCAGCGGCATGCGGGAAAACAGCTCGTTCAGCTCGTCTTCTGCTTCCAGCTGTTCGGTCACTTCCGAAACCTGCCGGTAAGTGCTGGACTGCAGCATCAGCCGGTGCATGGCTTTGATGCTCCAGCCTTCCTCCACGAACCGCACCGCCAGCCAGTCGAGAAGTTCCGGATGCGTGGGCCGCATGCCCGTGTTTCCGAAGTTATCCAGCGTGCGGACAATGCCCCGGCCGAAGTGGTGATTCCAGATGCGGTTGACCATCACCCGCGAAGTCAGCGGATGATCCGGCTGGACCAGCCAGCGGGCCAGGGCCAGCCGGCGCCCCGTCTGCGGAGCATCGGGAAACGGCGGCGTGACTTCAAACGGTGTGCGGCCATCAGTCAGCACGGAGGGCACACCCGGGCCGACCAGCCGGCCCGGATTGTTGTGTTCGCCCCGGCGGAAAATGTATACCGGCGAGGGCACCCCGCGATCCCACAGGGCCCGCACGGCGGGTACGGGCGGCAGGGTTTTCTTCAGAGCGGACACCTTCTTGCTCACCTGCCCCGACAGCTTGCGGAACGAGCTGTGCTGCTGCATCAGCACGGCATCCGTCGGCTTAAGCTGCGGCTGATACGTCTTCACCAGCTGCTTCTGCCCGTCGGTCCGCTGCGGACCGGCAACTGCCAGGGCTTCCGTCAGCTGCTGTCGCTCAGCTTCCTCCAGCGAGGCCAGCACCTTCTCCCGCGTCAATTTCAGCAGCTCTGCCCGTGCCTTGTCGACCTTTGCCTCCTCATCGGCAATCTGCTGTTCAATAGCCGCAACCTGGCGGGCATGCTCGGCCCGCTCCTCTTCCGTGGCCAGTGGAATCAACCGGCCCATGTCGTCGGGGTTATCAGTCTGACCGCGCACACTGGTCGACTTCAGCCAGTCGTGCAGGTCGAAGGCACCGGCGAATGTGGCCACCAGGCGGTAGTAATCCCGCTGGGGTATCGGATCGTATTTGTGCGAATGGCAGCGGGCACAGCCAATGGTCAGCCCGAGGACACCGGAACCCAGAACGTGCAGTTCATCGGTGATCACTTCCATTCGTTCCACCACGGTATTCACCACATCGGAACCCGTCCCGTCGGGTGCCATCCGCAGAAAGCCGGTGGCAGTC
>JAGQPV010000361.1 GCA_020426545.1 Planctomycetaceae bacterium | reverse complement strand
CGGCTGTGGTCAGCGGCGGATGGCAGTGCGCTGCGCAATTATGGACAGTTTTCGGCTGGCGTGAACTCGCTGGAATTCAGTCCCGATGGCAGCCAGCTGGCGGCGGGATATTCGGACCACGTCCTCCGGCTGTGGTCCGTGGACCGAAATCGCACCGCACAATGAGACTGGCGGACTGCTCTCCCGTCCTCTGTTCCCCTCACGACTTCTGACCTCACCCGCCCGTGTAATGCACCGCCAGCCACACGGAGGGCATGTCCCGGGAGGTAGATTCCACGCGGTGGCGGCTGCCGGGCGGTATCTGCACCCAGTCGCCCGGCTGCAGGCTGAGTTCGGCCGGTGGTGACTCGAACCGCAGTACGGCCGCACCTGTCAGCAGGATAACCCACTCGGCCTCGGGCTGCTCCAGCCATTCGCCCGGGGGGGTGGACTGCCCGGTGGAGACGATCCGCTCCAGGCGGAATTTCCCGCCGGCAAACAGCGTCTCGAACACTTCTTCCTGCGAAGCACGTGCCGGGAATGCGTTTTCGGCCTCGCTGGACTGACCGGCAGCGCCGGGAACCGGCAGGGGAAGACCGGCGAACAGAGAACCGTGCTGCATGCGGAACACCTGCGGAAACAGAACACAACAGCGGATGCGAAACGATACGCAGTGAACCGCCAGGGCGAAATCCTCCCGTGACTCACTCAGCCAGCCACGGCGGAGGAAGTGCCCAGTGTACTGCGGGCAGCGGCCAGACCGGCAGCCAGAACCTCTTCCGGCCGGGAGAAATCGTACCATTCCGTGTCGGCCACGTTGACCCGGATGATCAGATCGGCCGACTGTTCCACATGCGAGCGGAACTGTGCTTCGCCGATTTCATCCATCCGCATCAGCACATCGAGGGCGGTATCACAGTGGGAAATCGGCTTGAGCTCCGAGCTGACATCGACCGCCAGAATAAAGTCCTCCGCACAGAGGCGGGCCGACAGCACCGGCAGCGAGTTGAACACGCCGATATCGCACAGCAGCATGCCCTCATGCTCCACCGGCGGGAAGATGCCCGGCAGCGACGCCGAAGCCCGCACCAGCGTTCTGAGTGGACCATGATCGAACACAATCCGCCGGCCGCTGAGCAGATCGACGGCGATGACGCGCAGCGGAACCTGCGCATCGGCCAGGTCGGCATCCGGCAGCAGTTGGGCCACCACATCTTCCAGCACATCGCCACTCAGCAGCGACTTGCGGCTGACGACCTGATGCACCAGCCGGTTGCCCCGCACATAGCCCGTCAGCCGGTGATACCACGAGAACACGCCCCCGGTCGACTCGTCCTCCGTGGCGGGGCGAGTGCCGAACAGACGGCGATGGTGAGACTGGAAATCGGGCGACTGCAGGAACTCGAGTGTGCGGTGCTGCAGACTGTGAATCTCCGGCTCGAAAGCGTACAGAGCCCCGGCAATACTGCCGATGCTGATGCCGGCAATACGGTTGATGGTAATGCCCGCTTCGAGTACGCCTTCAATCGCCCCCAGGTGGGCCACGCCGCGCGCACCGCCTCCGCCGAGAGCGAGGGTGACATGATCTGATGGTCGCAGAGCAAGATTCATGATGCGGCTCCTGTGGCTGGTCCCTCTGCTGTGTGCCGGTTGTCTGCCTGGCTGATATTCAGTTCGGATTGATGCCTGAACGGCGTCGCTCTGGTTTTGGAAAGCGGAGACCCTCCCTCAATCCCTCCCTGAAAGGGAGGGAAGTGAAGAAAGGACGCCCTCACCCCAGACCCCTCTCCCGCAGGAGAGGGGCTGCATGAAAACAGTGGTTACGCCCGACGTACGTACGGTACCTGCCACCCCGCGCATCGCCGGTCATTCTTCGCGGCCCGGCATCAGGATGGCCGAGGGCTCCACCTGCGAAGTGAAGGTCGGGTTGCCATCGGCAATCGTTTCGCCCAGGCCGGTCAGCTGGCGGAAATCGCCATCCGTGGGACGGGTGCCTTCCAGCTTCGCCTTCAGCGTGCGACACAGGCTGTCGGCCGATTCGCGAATCAGTTCGTTCTCCTGCCGGGCGGCATACAGGCTGGTGCACAGCATGACGGTCAAATCCTGCACCCGCTGCGACAGCTCCACCATCCGGCACTGACGATCGGCCAGCCGCAGCTGATGCCGCCGCAGGGTGCCGCTGATTTCCCGGCGGGACCGCTGCAGTTTGTGCGCCGCATACCGGGCATGTTCCGCCAGCTGTCGGGGCATGCCGGCGGGCAGCTCGACCGACGACGACTGCTGCAGCCGTTCTTTCATCATCCAGCCGGCGTACTGCGTCAGCGGGCTGCGGGCCGCCCACAGCTGCGCCGGGGAAGGACTGCCCTTGCCGTTAAAGCCCGCGCCCGACAGGGCCTGGCCCACCGGCTCGAAGTACGTTCGCCCGTGATGCTTGACCAGCGACTTGAAGAACGCCATGCCCAGCATCTCGCCTTCCCCCTCATAAATGCAGGGGGCGAGGAACTCGTGCACGTTATCGCCGAACGGGTGCCCCTTGAGGAACGACCGTCCGCCGTGCGTCTTCATGTACAGATCGATGGCGGCGTACTTCTGCGCTTCGCTGCCGAAGATCTTGGCGATGATGCATTCCATCTCGCCCCGATAACCGGAGTCGATCAGGCCGGAACACCATTCGACCAGCGCATCGCAGGCCACAATCAGCCCGGCGAGGTGGCCCATTCTCCGGCGGACCAGCTCCCGCGCGGCAATCGGCTGCCCGTAGGTGTGACGGTACCTGGCCCACGGCACCATTTCGGCCAGCATGGTCCGCATGGTGCCCGCCGCATTCGCGCACAGCGCGATACGTCCCAGGTTCAACCCGTGGTAGGCAATCGTCAAACCGTCGCCCGTCATCGGTTCGAGCAGGTTGGCCGCCGGCACGCGAAAATCACGGAACACCATGCCCCGGTTCCACGCATGCTTCAGCGCGTACAGGCCGTAGTCGCGGTACTGCACCGCTGGCGTTTCCTCAGTGGGCAGCTCGGCAATCAGCACGGCCGGCTTCCCCTCAATCAGGCACACCAGACCAATCACCCGTCCCGGCCCGGTGTTGGTGATGAACAGCTTCTCGCCGTTGATCACGTAATCGTCACCCTGCCGCACAGCCGTGGTCGACAGAGCAGTCAGGTCGGAACCGGCCCCCGGTTCGGTCAGCGCAAAGGCCGACAGCTTCCGGCCGGAAGCCAGATCGGGCAGGAACCGCTCTTTCTGCTCAGGCGTGCCGAACGTGCGGAGCGGATCCACCGCGCCGATGCAGCCATGCACCGAAGCCAGGCCGGCGACCGTGGGATCTTCAATCGCCATCCGCGTCAGGAAGGGCGCGAACACGCGGAACGGCGCTCCGCTTCCGCCGTACTGCGGATCGATCAGCAGGCCCCAGTAACCGGCGTCGCCCAGCTCACTCCGGACATCAGTCGAAACCTTGTCATGCTCGTCGTACAGCTGGCCGGAACTGCGATACCGCCGCACGACGGCCAGCGAGTCCCGCATCACCCGCACGGTGGCTGCATCGGCTTCGGCCGGTTCGGCTCGAAACAGCTCCACGGGAACATGGTTGTCCCACACGGCCCGGTGGACCGGGCTGCTGGTCGTCTGGTACTGCGGCGCGAACAGAGAATCCACCTGTTCGTCGGCCGTATCCACCACACCCGTGCGGCGGGCTTCATCGACCGAGGCCCCTCCCATCCGCAGGGCGGTTTCGGCGAACGAGGTGCCGGCCGGCGCAACGTCTGCCGGGCTGGCCGGTGTGTGCTCAGCCGCCTGTCCGGCCGAGGGTTTGTTCTCTGCCGGAGAAGCCGGACTGCTGCCGTGCTTGCGGAAGTCGATACTCATGATGTTCTCCCTCGCTGAAGTGGCCCGAACGGGCTGAAAGCAGAAGCCGGTTACCTGGTGCCTCAGTTGACTGTTTCGGAATACGTCTGTGCTGCCGCGCTGTGCGGCCCGCTGTTCTCCGCAGCCTGCGCTGCCGACGGTCGGGCGGAGTCATCGTCGGGCCGCGGTCCTGTCGATGAACGGAACGGCTGGCCGCTGGCCACGTGCTGCCGCAGCAGTTCCGGCGGTGCAAACCGCTCGCCGAACTGCTGCGCCAGTTCTTCCAGATCGCTCAGCACCTCGGCCGCTCCCCGTTCATCAACCAGCTGCAGCGGCCCGCCCCGGAAGGGCGCGAACCCGGTGCCCAGCACCATCGCCAGATCGAGCATCGCCGGCTGCTGCACGATTCCCTCCTCCAGTACGCGGATCGATTCCACCAGCAGCGAACCCACCAGCCGACGCTCGATCTGCGCCTCGTCGATAGTGGAAGCAGCCGCAGCTGGCGCAGCCGTTCCTGCCCCGGTGAAGGCCGAACCGGCCCATTCCGGAGCCACACTGTCCTTCCGCTTCCCGCCCCGATAGTTGTAGAACCCGCTGCCCGACTTGCGGCCCAGCTGGCCGTTCTCCCACAGCGTGCTCAGCCGGGCTTCCACCCGGGCGGCCCCCGGCAGACGGTCACCCAGAATGCCGGCCACTTCCGCAGCCACATCGAGCCCCACCTGATCCAGCAGTTCGAGCGGGCCCATCGGCATGCCGAACTTTTTCATCACACGGTCGATCCGGTCGATCTCCGCTCCTTCGGCCACGAGTTCGGTGGCTTCGGCCATGTAGGGAAACAGCACCCGGTTGACCAGAAAACCCGGGCTGTCCTGCACCACAACGGGTGTCTTGCTCAGCTGGCGCACCAGCCGCACCAGCCGCAGAATGGTGCTGGTTTCGGTCTGAGCAGTACGAACAACTTCCACCAGCTCCATGCGATGCACGGGATTAAAGAAGTGCAGGCCGGCCAGCCGCCCCGGCTGCGGGAGTGATTCCATCACCGCTCCCACCGTCAGCGACGACGTGTTGGTCGCGAGAATCGTCTCGGGCGAGAATCCCGGCGAGTTCACGGAATACGGCCTGTTTGATTTCCAGCCGTTCGGGAACGGCTTCCACCACGATGGTGGCATGCCGCAGATCTTCTGCACTGGTACAGCCCGACAGCCGCGACAGGCAGGCATCCCGCTCGTCGGCGCTCATGCGGCCCGCCTGCACGGATTTCTCCAGCTGGCCCCGAATGCGGGCCATGCCGGCATCCAGCGTCTGTGCATCAGCTTCGCGCACAATCACCTGCAGCCCGCGGGAGACGGCCAGTGTGGCAATGCCGGCGCCCATCACGCCCGCACCAATCACGCCCAGCACTTCCTTCTCCGGCAGGCCCCGCGTAGACGCTCCCCCGGAATCAGCCGTTTCGACCGGCAGCTCAGCTGCAGACGGAACCCACGATTCCGGTGTGCGGGCCTCTTCCCGACCGAAGAACAGTCCCAGCAGATTGCGGCAGGCCGGTGTGAACAGCAGCCGCGCGAAGGCAGCCGCTTCCCGGTCGAAGCCGGCCTGCAGATTGTCTACTGCAACCGGAGCCGTCGCCGTTTCCACAATCTCCCGCAGGGCCGGGTACTGCTGCGAGGAACGGGCGATCTGCCGCAGGGTTCCTTTACGCACCAGCGCACGGCCAGGCCGGGTCCGGCCGGTCAGCCAGCTGAGCACACGACGAGGAGAACGGCACACCGGCAGCATCCCCACCCGGCCAGAGGTCAAATCCGTCAGGAATTTCCTCGCAGCGGCTTCGAAACCGGCTTTGTCTGCCACCCGGTCGACGAGGCCTTTCTGCAGCGCTTCGTCGGGCTTCAGACGGCTGCCGGTCAGCATCATTTTCAGCGCGGGCACGAGGCCGATCAGCCGGGGCAGACGCTGGGTTCCACCCCACGCGGGCAGCAGGCCCAGCTGGACTTCCGGCAGACCCAGCCTGGTGCTGCCATCGTCCCGGGCAATCCGGGCCGTGCAGGCCAGAGCCAGTTCCAGACCGCCGCCCAGGCAGGGGCCATGAATGGCTGCCACCGTGGGAACCGGCAGCCGTTCAATCCGGCTGAACAGCTCCTGCCCGCGGCGAACGATTTCACCCGCTTCGTCTGCCGTGCGGATGGCGGCAATCCGCCGGACATCGGCCCCGGCCAGAAAACCCGCCGGCTTCCCGCTGCGAAACAGCACACCCCGCAGGGCGGTATCGTTTTCCAGACGCGTGGCGATCTGTTCCAGTTCGGCCAGAACCCGTTCATCGAGCACATTCATCGACCGGCCGGGCACATTCAAAGTGACCTGCACATGCCCGTCGTCAATCGGCTCCACCTGGAAGTTTTCATACGTGCTGACGTTCATGATGTTCTCCTTCTCCAGAAGGGAAGCTGCAGATCAATTCGAGCCGCCGCTGGCGGGTTCTGTTTCCACCACCACCG
>JAGQPV010000360.1 GCA_020426545.1 Planctomycetaceae bacterium | reverse complement strand
TGACGATCTCGGTGCTGGCGCCAACCTGATACCAGAAGCCGCACTCCTCGCAGCGAATATCCTTATGGCGGCCCATCAGCGTGGGAGCCATCGACCCCGTGGGAATCACGAAGGCTTCCGCTTCAAACGTGCGGAACAGAAAAGCCAGAATGAAGGCGATGACGATCGACTCGACCGTTTCCCGGAATGCATCCTGGCGACGGCCGGCCGGTTCGGCGGGCTGATCCCCCGCGGGAGAGGCCGGGGTACCGGCGGCACCGGAGGTTGCGGGCGCTCCGTCGCCAGCCGCGGCGGTTTCCGTTGCCGGAGCGGCCTCTGCAGCAGCCGACGATGCCGGTCCTTCAGTGCGTTCCCTGCGGGACGGGGTGGGTTTTCTGCTCATAAACCACAATCGACTTTCAGCCGCAGTCTGCAGACAGGGCTAAACTGAGGGGGTGACCTTTGCGCCGAACCGCACGTCAGTCTACTGTCCCCGCAGGAATGTTGTGACTCTGGACGCGAATTGAACCGGTATGGCAGCAGGCTCGACGCCGCTGCCAGTCTGTATCGCCCAGCCCGGCTGCCGGAGAGTCCACGCGGCGGGAGCTGATCGATCAGTGAATATAGTGCATTCGTGAGAAATCGGGAATCCTGACCGTCAGGCTTCGCCGTCCCAGGTGAATTCGTCCGGGGCGGGAAGGCAGGTGCACCACAAACGGTTTGCCCAGCAGCAGTTCTGCCGGAACCGCGCCCACCGGCCAGCTGCGGCTGTCCGAGGAGACGGGACTGTTGTCTCCCAGCATGAAGTATTCGGCCGGCCCCAGCTGGTAGGGCTGGTGGATGGCGTTAATGGCCCGCCCTTCCGTGTAGTGGACATCTCTGTAGAGCTGCAGGTTGCGGACCGACAGATTCAGCCCGACCGCTCCCAGTCGCACGGGCAGTCGTGGCACGGAACCCGTGGGGACTGTCTGAGAAATGATCCACGGCGTGAAGACTTCTTCCCCGTCGATTGCCAGATGCACCTGGCGATCGATCATGGACATTTCCAGCAGAAACGGGCGGCGGGACAACTCGACCGGCAGGCGTCCCGTCCGGACGGGCACTTCCCGGTCTCCGTTCAGTGTCAGCAGGATTTCCCCGCTGGCGGGGCGAATCTCGGCTTCGGCGGTCAGGCGTCCGTCGTTCATCTGCACTCGAAAACTGCCCGACGGGCTGCCGTTGGGCTGACTGCCTGTCTGAACATCGTAAAACTGGACTTCTGTGACCAGCATGAGGTCGCGGACGGCCCGGGGAGAACTGCTGCCCGAACGCTGATTGTAGCCATACTCATCTGTCACCAGGCCCACGTGGGAATCGTCGTACAGCCGCTCGATGGCGTCGGCTGCCCGGTCGGAATCGACTGCATTCACCAGCCGGTTGTACCACTCCACGGGCAGGGCACCCCGGCATTCCAGCTGCCGCGTGGACGGGTCGTAACGGGCTGGCAGCAGGTTGAGTTCGATCAGGCTGGCGTCGTCAATATCGCTGGCCACATGCACGCGGGTGCTGTGGTTCCCTCCCGCTCGAATCCAGTGCCGGTAATCCAGCCAGGCCGGTGCCATGGCTGGGGCGGAGGTCGACAGGTCGGCCTCGGTCCGCTCGATCAGGCTGGCAGGAGCGTCTGCCTCCTCGGAAGGTGCGGGGCGGGCTGCCAGCGGATGCAGCTGCCGCGGGGCCGAATACACGAACCCGCCGTGAGTTTCCTGCCAGCTGCTGGCGGAAGCCGGCCCGGGCTCGGGATACCAGCGGGGCAGCCACTGCGGGTCATCCTGTGGCTGAAACCTCTGGTCGTGAACCAGAATCCGCATGGCCCGCTGAGTCTCCAGAGATTTGCGGCACAGTTGACCGTCGGCGTACACATCGCCCTCGCGGACCTGAATTTTCTCACCGGGCAGGCCCGCCACCCGTTTCACGTAGGCTTCGGTCGCCTTCTGTGGATTGCGGAACACCACGACTTCCCAGCGGCGGGGAGGCCGGAGCAGCCAGGCATTTTTATGCACCAGCAGCTGGTCTCCCTGATTGCGGATGACGTCGCCGATGGCAATTGATGCCTGCCCGCAGTTGGGACAGACGGCCAAGGGGCCATCGGGCGAATGAGGCACCGCTGCCGGAGCGGATACTGTCGGCCCGTCGGAAGCGTCCGCCGCGAATTCCACCGGCGGGATTTCGTCGCTGGTTCCGGCACTGGCCGGTTTCGACAGGCCGTGGCCGCTCTGTGCCGGCAGCACCTGTGCGAGTGCTGTCCCGTGCCCTTCGCCGAGACCGGTATGAGACGAACCCGGGACGGAGTCGTCAAAAGAAACGCCAGCGGCAAACAGAATGCCGCAGGTCGGGCAGACAACCCGCTTGTGGTAACCAAACAGGCTGGGAGCCATCGACCCGGTGGAAATCATGTAGCCTTCCACCTGGAAGGAGCGGAACATGATGACCGACACCGCCAGCACCACCACGGCGTCGCACAGCTGCCGCAGCAGAGAACCACGGAACATCGCCCGTGACGGCCCTGTGTCAGCATCTGGGGGAATGGCATCTGGCGGGTGCATCGCAGATGGGATCCTGACGGACACGGGCGGCGCTCTTCGAGCCGGGGACTGGCCCCCGGCCGACTTCTGTTTCGCACTGCGGACTCTGTCCGTCCGGGAAACACGAAACCAGAACCGCATGAAACTTCGGGCGGCCGCAGCAGGACGCAGCCGGCCAGACCTGGACTGCCTGCCGGTTCGCCGCGGCTGGCGTGAATCGGACGGTTATCCTGTGGAGGGCATTCTATGCCGAGTGTTCTGCCGAAGAAACACCGGATTCACAATTGACGCAATCTGCCCTGTCTGCCTCCCTTCCGGCATGGCGGCACGGCAGAATCAGTCCACGCGACAGTTGCCCGCGGAATCCTTCCGGAGGCTGTCAGTCGGGCCAGGATTCGAAAATCAGGCAGACCATTGATTTACATGCTGTCCCCGGTATGGCATAACCGGTAATTGTGGATAGACATTCGCCCGACAGCCGGCCAGCGGCAGGGGCCGGAACGGGCAGACAGTGGACAGTTGGCTGGATCGCGGCTTTGCTGCCAATGCTGTCAGCTGCCAGAAAGCCTGTTCCACGACAGCAGGAACACCGCAGCTGGACCTGTTCCGTACACTGCCTGCAGTCGCAGTGCTGCCGGCTGAACGAGAACTGAGGGACATCTTCCCTTTGAACGGGCCGGAATTCGGATAATGTCTGTCTTCCCGGGGTCTTCTGCAGCCGATGGTTCTTCGTCTGACAGGTGTTGCGGGAAACTCAGTGGAAGGTGTGAGCGTTGAATCCGGGGTTTGCAGCAGCTGCCGTCGGCGTGGCACTGATCATCGCCGGTGTGTTGATGATCCGCTCTCACCGCCTGACGTGGGCGAAGCAGCAGCAGGATCCTGAGACAGACGAATTCGATCGATCACATTACCGCCGCCGCTATCAGCGTCGCCTGCAGACTTCCGGCCTGCTGGTCGTACTGGGCGTACTGATTCCCGCCGGAGATCTGCTGATTCCTGCGGACGCCCCTCGTCTGTTCACTGCCTGGGTCGCGCTGATTCTGATACTCACAATCTGGGTGATCGTGCTGGGAATGGGTGACATGCTGGCCACCACGGCTCATTCCCGGGTGGCCATTGCGAGAATACGACAGAAGCAGGAAGAGCTGGAACGGGCAGCCCAACAGGCCCGCCGCCAGCGAACGAACGGATCGAGTGAAAAAATTAACGGTGGAAGCGGGTACAACTGACGCACCCGCCACCAGGGGAGCCCCCCGCAGGAATTGCTCCGCACGGAAAATCCGGTAGACCGGTCTCCCGCAGGGATGGCCGGCCGTCTGACGAGGAACGGAGCGTTCCGCCAGGCCGGCCAGACGGATACGGTGCTGCCGGTGCGGGGATGAGTGAACAGCGTCAACTTGCAGACCAGCCCCTGAACAGGGCACCAGGAAGGATATCCGATATCGATGGCGACTGATGTCACAGTTCCGTCCGTCGGTGAATCAATCACCGAAGTTCAGATTGGCGAGTGGTTTGTCTCCGAGGGAGACTATGTCTCGGTTGACGATGTGCTGGTCGAAGTCGAGTCGGAGAAAGCCAGCTTCGAGATCCCGGCTCCCGCCGCGGGTGTCGTGCAGCGTATCTCCATTCCCGAAGGCACCGTGGCCAACGTGGGCGATGTCATCGCCTCGATTGACGAAACGGCAAAGAAGCCGGCCGGTGGCGGGAAGAAGTCCGCCCGGGACAGCAAACAGAAGCAGCCAGCCGCGGGCAGCGCCACCCCCGCTCCGGCTCCCGCGGCGACCGCCGGGCAGAGTTCCGATGGTGAGCGGGTGATGCCGGCGGCAGCCAGACTGCTGGAAGAACATGGTCTGAAAGCTTCCGCCGTTCAGGCCAGTGGCCCCGGAGGCCGCCTGCTGAAGGAAGACGTGCAGCGACATCTGGATTCCGCGGGCCAGGGTTCCGCCGGAAAGCCGGCGGCCGGCAGCCGGACCGAAGAAGTCGTGCCGATGAGTTTCATCCGCAAGCGGATTGCCACCCGGCTGGTCGAAGCACAGCAGAACGCGGCCCTGCTGACGACCTTCAACGAGATTGATCTGTCGCAGGTGATGTCGCTGCGGAAGCAGTACCGGGATGCTTTCGAAAAAGAGCACGGTGTGAAGCTGGGCTTCATGTCGTTCTTCGTGAAAGCTGTGGTCGACGCGCTGCAGCTGTACCCGGCTCTCAATGCCGAGGTGCGGGGCAACGACATCGTGTATCACCAGTACTGCGATATCGGCATTGCGGTTGGTGGCGGCAAAGGGCTGGTGGTGCCCGTGCTGCGGAATGCCGAATTCCTGAGCTTTTCCGAAATCGAAAAGTCGATCAACGATTTCGGCCGACGGGCCCAGACGAATGACCTGAAGCCCGATGAACTCCAGGGCGGCACCTTCACCATCAGCAATGGCGGGGTGTACGGCTCGCTGATGTCCACGCCGATTGTCAATCCGCCGCAGAGCGGTGTGCTGGGCATGCACGCCATTCAGGAACGCCCGGTGGCCGTCAACGGGGAAGTCGTCATCCGCCCGATGATGTACGTCGCCCTGACTTACGACCACCGCGTGGTCGACGGGCGGGAAGCGGTCACCTTCCTCAAGCGGATCCGCGAAACCGTGGAAGATCCCTCACGGATTCTGCTGGAAGTCTGAAAGGTCCGCACTCTGGAGAACTCCGTCACCCGCCGGGTACCGCCAGCCCGTGAGATGGCGGCATCCGGCAGAATGACGGGATGCTTCAGGGCTGGTCCGGCCCTGACGGGCGGCAGCCGTGTGGTGTCGCCGGCCGACTGACTGCCGCCGGCCGGAACGTGGCCCGCTGCGGAGAGCACAGCGTTTTAACGACTCAACGGTGAAAGTAACTGCCTTAAGATGAAACAGTTCGACCTGGTGATAATTGGTGCTGGCCCGGGTGGATACGTGGCGGCATTGCGGGCGGCCCAGCTGGGGCTCAAGGTCGCCTGTGTGGAACGCGAGCGACAGCTTGGCGGAACGTGCCTGCGGATCGGCTGCATTCCCAGCAAGGCCCTGCTCGAATCCAGCGCCCAGTACGAAGCCCTGCTCGAGTCGCTGCCCTCCCACGGCATTCAGGCCGAGGGAGTCACGGTCGATCTGTCGGTCATGCTGAATCGGAAAACCGGCGTCGTCAGCACGCTGGCCCGCGGGATCGAATCGCTGTTCAAACGCCGCAAGATCGAGCGGTTCGCCGGGCATGGTCGCCTCACCGGGCCGAACACGGTCGAGGTGGATCTGGCGGATGGCCAGGAGCAGCTGCAGGCAAAGCACATTCTGATCGCCACCGGCAGCCGTCCGGCTCCGCTCCGCGGTGTGGAGATCGACGGGGACCGCATCGGCACCAGTACCGAAGCCCTGACCTGGGACAGTGTGCCCGAACATCTCGTGGTGATCGGCGGCGGCTATATCGGGCTCGAACTGGGTTCCGTGTGGCGGAGGCTGGGGGCACAGGTCACGGTGCTCGAGTACCTCGACCAGATTCTGCCCGGCACCGACAGCGAAGTGGCCGCGGCGGCTCTGAAGATCTTCCGCAAACAGGGCCTGGTGATTGAACCCGGTTCCCGTGTCACGGGGGCTTCGGTGAAGGGTAATGTCTGCACGGTGGAAGTGGAGGGCCGCGAGTCGCTGCAGTGCGACCGGCTTCTGGTGGCCACCGGGCGGGTTCCCTGTGTCGACGGCCTGGGACTGGAGGAAGTGGGTGTCCAGCTCGACGAACGGGGCCGGGTTCACGTCGACGACGAATTCCGCACGTCGGTTCCGTCGGTGTATGCCATTGGCGATGTGA
>JAGQPV010000359.1 GCA_020426545.1 Planctomycetaceae bacterium | reverse complement strand
TTTTCCACCAGCCAGTGAAGTCACGGGCGGCCCGGTGCGGGCCGTGGCGGTGGCCAGCGATGGCCGTCACATCGTGTGGGACAACCGTTCGCACCCGGCCGGAGGCAAATTCACGCGGGCGTTCGATCCTGCCTTCCGCAGTGGGGGAATTGAAGACGCTCAGGATGTGGATGATCCGCTGGATGTACCGCAGGTCGCAACATCGCAGGTGGCCCGCATCTCGCAGGGAGCCGTGCTGCTGAAACCGAAAGGGGCCGGTGGAGCGCCCCTCAGACTCGCTCAGACCGAGTACTTCGCCGAGGTCATCGAAAAAGAAGACGACGACGGCCGAAAGTTCTATCGGTTCCGGCACCGGCTGCCGGATGTCCCCGGCAGCTTCATCGATGTGGCCGAGAAAGATGTAAAGTTCGTCCAGGCCACCAGGTCGCACGACCTCAAGCCGTCCGGGCTGAGAAGTGCCAACGGACTGGTGGTGCTGACACCCGACGCCCCGCAGATGGCCGGTACAACCGTGCTGCAGCGGCTGGACAATGGCCTGTTCTTTGAACCGCAGGAGTTCAATGGCGACTGGGTCCGCGTGACTGCCTCCGGCCGATCGGGCTGGCTGGAGAAGAATACCGTCGTCGGGGCCGAGAAGTGGTCCATCTTTGACCCGAACGGCCAGGTGATTGCCGATCTGCCCGTCCTCAAGAACAACCGGCCGATGGTTGCCGCCCGGCTGCAGCTGGATGGCCGCGATCTGCTGGCGGTGGGCCATCAGGTGGGAATTCGCGTCTGGGATCTGAATGCACTGCGGCGGGGAATCGGCCGGCGGGCACTGACCCGATCCTTCTATGGACACCCCGACCAGGTACGGGCACTGAGTTTCTCGCCCGACGGACGGTGGCTGCTGTCGGGTTCCGATGATGGCACTCTGAGCGGCTGGACTCTGGAAGGCATGACTGGCGGAAGCGAACTGGGCGCGACACTGAATGGTCAGAACAGGATCAGCGCGGTACCGCCCCGCGGTTCCCCTGCCTGGGAGGCCGGCTTTGAACGGGGACAGGAAGTCACGTCGATTCTGATTGCCGGGCGCGAGGTGCCACGGTCCAGCCTGGCGGACGCCCTGCGGCACAGCATTCCCGGCGATGAGCTGTCGGTGAATGTCGCCGGAGGAAAAGGCAGTCTGATTACCCCGGTGCAGCACGATCCGCTGTGGATATTCTATCCCTTCCATAACGATGACTGGGTTTTGTGGTCGCCTTACAGCTTCTTCGACAGCGGCTTCGCCGATGAGGATTCCCGCCAGACCGAACGGCTGAAATGGCAGACCGACCTCGCCGGAATTTTCGTGCAGGGGCAGCAGGGCGTGGACGTCCGGCGAATCTTCGTGCAGCAGGCTTCCGTGCAGACGCGGGTATTCCGGCAGCCGGCTCTGCTGAACAATCTGATTGCCTACCGGACGGTACCGCCGGAACTGTTCGATATTCCCAGCGCCCCGGTGATGTCTCTGCGGTTTGCCGCGGGACAGGGGCAGGTTCCCGGCGGGGCCGTTTTTTCGGCGTTTCCGCTCTCGCCCGATGAGCAGGTTGTCTCGCGGACCGTCTTCCTGAATGGCCTGCAGGTTGGTCAGACAGATACGCAGAAGGTGCAGGCTGGAGCGAACAGTCAGGTGCAGGTCCCGCTGGACAGCAGCAGGTTCCGCAGCGGCGAAAACCGGGTGGTGGGAGTCGCTGAAGTGCAGCTGAAAAGCGGTGGCACCGATGACCAGGGCCGGCCGCTGCCCGCTCAGAAATTCACCTTTCGGACGGTGGAATCGTTCCGCTTCGCCCGGACCGCCGCCCCCGCGCCGCGGGTGCATTACCTCGGCATCGGCGTCAATACGCTCGATCCGAAATTCCAGCTGCCCGCCCTTCGTTTTGCAGCTTCTGGTGTGCAGGATGTGGCAGAAGCCGTGCAGCAGGCCGTGCGGCAGGGCACCATCCGCCGCAGCAATCCCTATTCCCAGGGAACACACCAGCTGCTGGCCGATGGCGGTGTGGCCCCCACACTGGCTGCGACCGAGCAGGCTTTCAGCCGGCTGGCCGCCGATGCCGATCCCGATGATCTGGCAGTCATCTTCCTGGCTGGCCACGGTGAAGGGGACAGCAGTGGTGGATTTCGCTTCATGCTGCAGGACCGCCCGATGCAGCAGCAGCAGTTGACGTCCCTGTTGTCCAGCCTCCCCTGCCGGACACTGCTGCTGCTGGATACCTGCCACGCCGGCAGCAGCGCGGGCTCGGCGGAACAGATCCAGCTGTTCTCCAACATCGTGAACGGTCCGCTGGTCATTACGGCCTGCGGGGCAGACCAGGAGTCGCTGGAACACGACCGCATCGGTGGCGGCTTCTTTACCGCAGCCCTGGTGGAAGGATTGACCGGAAAAAGCAAGGTCGGGCTGGGCGAACTGCCCGTGGCAGATACCAGCGGCGACGGACAGATTTCTCTGGAAGAACTCTGCCGCTTCACGCAGAGGCGAACCTCGGAAATGGTGGAGCAGGCCAAGGAGAAGCTGAGTCTGACCGGAGAAACTCAGGAACCGCAGTTCCTGCAGTCCTCCAGCTTCGATGATGCCCGGCAGATCTTCATTCGCTGAAGTTCAGCCATTCCGCACCGGACCCCGGGTTTCCGTGGGACGGGAACTTCTGCCGGACCCGATTTCCGCAGGACGGGGCTCCTGCGGAAGTGCAGGACTCCCGCTGAAAAGCAGGACAATGACGCATTGCCCTGCCGACTGACCAGGCATTTTCACCAGGGGCGATACAGGTAAGTGTGCAATCTCTTTGACGAGCAGACACGCGATCACTTGCGGGAAACAAGTTTCCTCCGGCTTTGGCCTTTCGCTTGAGGGAAAACCCAGGGAGAATGGCAGCAGGCAGCGGCTGATGTTCAGAAGGTGCAACCTATCCACAGGATCACATCCGACCAGAATCAGCCGAGGGTCTCAGTCGAGTGCTGCGATGTGATTCGCGGTGGAATGTCCAGAGAACACATTTTCTCTCGAATTTCTGACAATTATTCGGTCGTAATCGAATAGGACACTGCAGGAACGTCTCACTTCCTGGTTTCGAAACGGCTGCAGTGCACTGGTGAAATCTCAGCCAGGCCGAGTGCTTTTTGCCGGGAATTCTCACATTTCCAGCATGCGGGCGGGAAGTTTCTCACGTTCTCTGCGTTCACTGTCTGGCGGTGATGTGTGTTGAACGGCGCGCAGCAGCTTTAGAGCCAGCCAGCATCCGGGAAATGCCGGAGGCAGGAATGTGATGATTGCGAAACTGAACAGAACCTGGCCGAGGCCGTGGTTTCGGTTTCACACAGCGGCCCTGCTGGTCCGAGATGATCTGCCACCTGGCAGCCAGCTGAGAGGCTTCCTGCTGCAGTCATCAGGACAGAGGCGGCCAGCGGGTCACCATGGTGCTGAGCTATTCGACATTGTGAGCACATCGAGACAGAATTCCACTGACGATCTTCTGGAATGAATCATGCGGGAACACACAATGAGCAGTTTTCTCCATCGACGGTCCATGGCAGCGGGACTGCTGCTGTGTGGTCTGGTGACATCCCTCGTGGTGCCGGGGACCGGGCTGCACCGTCCGCTGCAGGCCCAGGAAAAAGCAACCGCTGCCAGACCCGATACGGATGCGGACGAGGTTGATTCGAGCGAATTTGCCGGAGTGGAAGATCCGGAACTGGCCGCCCGGGTATTTGCCATCTTTGAGCAGCGATGCGAAAGCTGCCATTCCGAAGCCGATAACTCGGCCGGCCTCGATGTGACCAGCAAGCTGAGCATGTTCAGCACCGGCTCGGATGAAACGGCTCAGAAATTCGTCAAGCCGGGTGATCCCGTGCGTTCGCGAATCTGGACGGCCATTCGCAGCAATTCGATGCCGATGGATGGTGATCCCCTCACCAAGGACGAAAAGGCGCTGGTGCTGTACTGGATTACGGTCGGTGCTCCCTTCCCGGCGGTTGAAGAATCCAAAGAACGCAAGCCGATGACGCGGCTGGAGGAACTGCAGGCGGTGCATGCCGACCTGAACCGTATTGATCGGAACGACCGGAAACGCCAGCGGTATTTTTCCATCCGCCTGCAGCAGAACGACCCGGCCCTGAAGGAATCGGACCTTGCCCTGTACCGGGCGGCCTTCTCGAAGGCAATCAACAGCCTCAGCCGCGGCCCGCAGGTGATCGTTCCCGCTTCCATCGAACCCACTCAGACCGTCTTCCGCATCGATCTGCAGGACTTCGGCTGGGATTTCGATGTGTGGGATGAAGTCGTGGCGGCTTACCCGTACGGGCTGGAGCCGGTGGACCCGCGAAACAACAGCCTGAACGATGTCTACCAGGACATCAAACAGCTGTACGGCCTGCGGTTCGATGGCTTCGCCACCATTCGAGTGGACTGGTTCATCTCCACCGCCACGCGTCCTCCGCTGTATCACACGCTGCTCAACATTCCGGATACGCTGGATGCCTTTGAAACGCAGATGGGCGTGAACCGCACGCAGGATATTCAGCAGAATCCCCGGTCGTACCTGCGGTTTGGCGTGACCGAAAGCGGTGTTTCCGCTCAGAACCGCATCGCCGACCGGCATGTGGACCAGGCCGGGCGGTACTACTGGATCAGCTACGATTTCGTGCTCAACTCGGGAAAGGGAAATATCACCCGCTTCCCGCTGGGGCCGGAGTTCGAGGGAAATGAGCACAATCAGTTTGCGTTTGAGCACGATGGCGGCGAAGTGGTTTATCAGCTGAATAACGGCCTGCAGGGCTACATGCTGGCCACGGCCGATGGTGCGCGCATCGATGAAGGGCCGGTCTCCATTGTGTGGGACCGGGGCTACACCTCGGGAACTCCGGCCATTGTGAACGGACTGTCGTGCATGGTGTGCCATGTGCAGGGGATGAAGTATCCCCGGGACAGGAAGTATCTGATCCGCGACAGTCTGGCTCTGTTCGGTGAAGACAAGAAAGCCGCCGAAGACAGGCAGCCCGGCTGGGACGACCTGATGGATGTGCTGAACGATGACCGCGACAACTTCCTGCGTGCTCTGCACCGGGCCGTCAGCCCGTTTCTGCCGGCTGCCGATGGCGCGGAACTGGTGAAGAAGTACCCCGAGCCGATCAAACTGGTTGTGCAGAATTACCTGATTGAACTGAGTCTGGAGGATGCGGCCCGCGAGCTGGATGTCGAACCGGGCGATCTGTCGACAGCCATCCGGCTGAACAGCGACCTGGTGCAGCTGGGGCTGGGACCGCTGACCACGGACAACACATTGCAGCGTTCGATGTGGGATTTCCGGGAACCGAATGGTTCCCCCCTGCAGCGGGCCGCCGCCAAACTGCAGATCGGCATTCCCGTCGTCACCGTCCGCAGTGCGAGCAATACGAACTGAGCGGGATGACCGGCAGCCGGCCCGCGTGCGGAATGTGCCGCCATTGCGGAATAGACGCACACGGGCCGGTCCGACGCCGCTCCCCTCCGGGGGGTGGCAGAAAACCTGTCAAAAACCTCTGAAATAACTGATCTGGATGAGAAGAGAACGCTTTCTCATCCGTTTCCCATGGTGAAGGCCGGCTGAGCTCTGGAAACCCGATGTTACGGTTCCTGGCCAGCCACCCCGATACGATTCACTCGACCGGGCCACAGTCACTACGCGGAGTTCATACAATGTCTGCAATTCCCCGCCCTGCAAGTTCTGGAATCTTCCTGCCGGTGGCCCTGGCTGCTGCTCTGGTCTGCTGCAGTCCCGCTGCGAGCGAGGCCAAAAACCTGCCGGAAGCCGTGAAAGATCTGTCCCGGGAGGTGGCCAGCTATCTGGGAGAGCAGGCTGAAGACTCCATCATCGTGGGCAATTTCGGTGGCCCGGCATCGACCAGCAGCGGGGCAGCCATTGCCCGCGCTCTGTCCGACCAGCTCAAGACCGAGAACATCACCATCAGGGAAGCCGGCAGCACCGGCACGAAAATTGACGGTGACTTCTTCCTCGACGAAGAGGACGACCGGGAAGTGGTGGTGATTGAAGCCGCCATGAAGAACTCGCGGGGCCGCACGATCCATCGCTTCAAGACCCCGGTGATCGTGACGGACGGCGAAGACATCGCCACGCTGCTGGGCGTGACGATTGATAATTCCGCCGCAGCCGGAGGAGCCGCTGCTGGAGGGGCCGCTGCTGGTGGAGCTGCCAATGCCGGTGGTACACCGCCCGCTGCTGGCGGAACACCGCCCGCCGCTGGTGGGACACCGCCCGCCGCTGGGGGAACACCACCCGCCGCTGGTGGAACGCCGCCCGCCGCCGGGGGAACGCCGAATGCTGGTGGTACGCCCAACGCCGGGGGAGCACCTCCCGCTGGCGGCCAGACG
>JAGQPV010000035.1 GCA_020426545.1 Planctomycetaceae bacterium | reverse complement strand
GCAATTGCCGGCTGCCTGCCGTGCCGTGGCCTGGCTGGATTGCGACGTGATTTTTCTGGATGACAACTGGCCGCAGCAGGCGCTGGACCAGCTGCAGAAGTCGCCCCTGCTGCAGCCGTTCGGCCCGATGTACGACCTGCCCCGCGATGCAGATCTGCCCGGTGAGAATGATATGGCGTTGCGGCCGCGGCAGCTGCCGGATCGGCCAACGGCTATCTCGCTGGCCTGCGGACTGCTGCCGGGGGCTGTCTGTGAAAATTTGAGCCATCTGCCGAATGCTCGCAGCACGGGGGGTCGAACCTCCGGCCTGGCCTGGGCGGCGAGCCGCGAGTTATTGGCCAGGCACGGGCTGTATGATGCCCGGATTCTGGGTGGTGGAGACCGGACCATGGCGGCGGCGGTCTGCGGACGATATGAAATTCCGCGGGACAGTTACCGGATGAATCTCCCGCAGTTCGACCACTACCGCAGCTGGGCTGAACCGTTCCATGCGAGTGTGCAGGGGCAGGTGGGCTGTCTCGATGGAACGTTGCTTCACCTGTGGCATGGTGAGCTGGAAGACAGGCGACGTCCGGAAACCCGGTTCGGCGGTTTCGCGCAGTTCGAGTTTGATCCTGGAACTGACATTACCACAGATGAAAAGGGCCTCTGGAAATGGAATTCTGAGAAGCCCCGCATGCACCAGTTCGTGCGGAACTACTTCGCCGTGCGGAAGGAAGACGGCTGAGACAGCCCGGCAGTCCCGCGATGACTTACTGACCCGCCGAGCGCGAGCCACTGGGGGAACCGGCAATGGGCACGCCGAACGGGAGCGGACGGGCCGCCACCCGGAAGCCTTCACGATGCGCGAACTCCTGCAGCTGCCGGAATTCGTTGAAGCTGTCGGGGTAGACCCAGAACGTGAGGGCGGTATTCGGTTCGGCGGAATACAGAATCCGCAGGAAAGTGGATTTGTTGCCGAGGGCCTGCTCCACGGTTTCGGAATTCAGCGAGGGGACCGGTTTCAGCTCCCACCGCGAAATGCCGATTCGGATCGATCCCCCGCCGGACCGCAGCTGTTCCAGAGCCGTGAGCGGCTGGCGTTCGACGATGTAGTCCATCACAAACCCGTCGAGCGGGCCGACCTGGCCATGATGACGGCTGGTGCGTGCCAGCCAGGACCGCTGCCGGCTGACCTGCTCCCGCAGCCGCTCCAGCAGCGGTTTGATGGGGGCCCGGGAGACCTTGCCTCCTGAGATGCGGAAGTGCAGTTCGTGGCCTTCCACCTCGCTGCTGACGGGTGTCAGCCGGTGCTTGATTTCCGCGACGGGAGCCGGCTTTCCGGCTTCCTGCAGGTCGATGGTCAGCTGTTCGAGCTGCCGGCGGGACTGCTGCAGTGAGGCCTGCAGCATGGCCACCTGCTGAGCGCTGAGTTTCTGCTGCTGCTGCACCGTGGCGAGCTGCCCGTTCAGTCTTTCCAGAGTCTGGCTGGCGAGGGCGGCCTGCTGCTGAGTTTCGATGACGGCGGCGGTCTGCAGCGAAGCACTCTGCCGGAGCCGGTCGATTTCCTGTTCCAGCTGACGGATCTCTTCCTGCAGCGCGGGTGAGGGCAGGGGGCGGGCAGGCGGCGGTGCGACAGCCACCGGTTCCCGGGGAGGAAGCACCGGGCGGACCACCGGCGCGGGCGCCGGGGTTTCGTCCAGCACGACCGGAGAGGCGAACGGTCCGGGGGCGGCCGGTTCCGGTTCGGCCGGCTTCTCTTCCGGCAGTGTGACCGGCGGAATCGCCGCGGCCGTCTCCGCCGGCAGCATGGCCTGAACGGCTTCCCGGGTGACGGGGGCGGCTCCCACCCGTACTCCGGCGACCACAATCAGGATGATCAGGATGCCGACGATATTCGCCACAATATCGAGAAAGGAATCCGAGCCGAATTCCAGTTCTCCGCGTCCGGTCCGACGAGCCATGTTCCGTCTCCCCTGTCTTCCAGCGTGCCTGCAGGCAGCGGCCTGTGTGCCAACTGCCTGGCCGCCCGTGTTCTGTCCTGGCCAATCAGCTGCCTGGCACTATCTGTCGGAAAAGAGCCCGCTGGCTGTCGGTTTGCCGTCGGTCGGGCCGGAAGAAGCAGCGGGGTCGGGAATGGACTCGAGCCTCTGTTCCACGGTGGTTTCGAGGCCCCAGCGGGCGATGTCGTCCCGCAGCCGGCTGTAGTGCAGGTTTCCGCCGGGGCTGATCTGCACGCGGAGCCGGGGAACCCAGTAGAACCCTTCCGGAGGCTCGCCCCAGGTGGCCACTTTCTGTTCCAGAGCGTCCAGCACCTGGCGGGACAGTTCCGTGGCGGTTTCGCCCCGGCCGAGCCGCAGCTGGATGTTGCCACCGATCAGCGCCTGGTCGGCCTGCAGAGCCACCGTCAGTTCGCGCTCATAGCCGATGCCCCTTTTCCGCATGGCGGCACCGAAGTCGGGGAATTCCACCCCGCCCCGCGAGCGGGAACGACTTCGCGAACCGGCGGACTGGAACGGAGACGAACCGGAGCTTCCGGAACTGCGGGCCCCGGAGCTGCCCGTGGACGAGCCTGCGCTGCCGGACTGGTTTCCGGCGGCACTGGCTGTCTGGCGGGATGGTGATCCGTTCCCGCTGCCGGCTTCACGGAAGCTGGACTGCGGGCGGCTGAACTGGTTCAGTGCTGTTCCGCTGCCGGAGTTGGCCGCTGTTCTGTTCCGTTCGGCGTAGTCCAGATTTCTCAGCTCGGCGGCGGAACCTCCCCGCGGCAGCTGGAAGGCATCGGCCAGCGACTCGGGACTGCCGGGCGTGCTTCCCGCAGGCAGATCGCCAGGCGTCTCCGCTGTGGAGACGGCTCCCCGTCCCCCGGCTTCCGCCGTGCGGCTGTCGCTGTTCTCCGATTCCCCTGTCCCAAACAGTTCTTTGTTGAGCGAACCGGAACCGGCCGGATCAGCGGTGGAACGGGCTGTCAGGCGGTCGGTTCCGCTGGTGGAACTGTCCGCGGTGCCGGCTGGGGAGCTGTTGCTGGTGCCGGCGGAGTTCTGCTGACCGGGGGAAGTCCTGCTCAGAGCGCCGAAATCGAGCGTATCGGATCCGTCGGTTCCTGTTCCCGGCTTCCTGTCGGAACCGCTGCCCGTGCCGGTGCTGTCTCCGATGGCCGCGCCGATGCCGGTGCCGGAATTCGGCTGGCCGAACGGGCTGCCTGCCGGAGAACCCGTGGCAGCCAGTGGCTGGCCCTGGCGGGACGAGTCTGCACCCGGCCGGCCGAACAGACCGCCGAGGTCTGCGGTTTCGCTGCCGGAGGTGGTGGTTCCGGATGCCGCTGTGCCGGTGGATGCGGTATTGCCAGACGCTCCCGTGCTGCCGGAGGTCGCCGTATTGCCGGCTGCCATATTGCCGGAGGCTGGTGTGCCGGCGGCAGCGGTTCCGTCGGCGGAAGCCGTGCGAGCCAGGCTGCCAGTCAGCTGTTTACCGGCGGCGGCACTTTCCTGCAGTTCGACCAGGTCGAACCCGTTCCGGCCCACCCGGACTTCGCTGCCGGCGCCGTATTTCTGCGTCAGTCGGGCGAGCAGTTCCTGCCGTTCTTCCAGCAGCTGGCTGACCGCCGCGCGGCAGACTTCCCGGGCCCGGGGATCCACGGCGGGTGGTGCCAGGGGGAAATCGTCGGGAAGCAGTTCGTAGCCGAAGGGCTGGCCCAGTCCTTCCAGCAGTCGGCGGGTGACATAGTAGCTGAGACTGCCGCTCTGGCGGACGAGGAGCAGCACGTATGGCGGGTGAGCCGGCGGTTTGCCGTCCGCGGCTTCGTCGTGCCGCAGCCAGTATTCCGTCAGTGATTTTGCTCCCGCCAGCACGGGGTTATATCCTTCGGTAAAACCAATCAGGTCTTCCTCGGTAATCATCACGTCTTCCGGGAGGAAACGGATGCCCTCGCTGGTGCATTCAACCAGAATCGGCCGCCGGGTGGTGCCGCTGGCTCCATCGTAGGCCACCAGCGAGAACCGGCTGGGTTCGCTGGCCACGCGGGCCTGGGTCTGTTCGATTTCCCGGCCGAGCCGCCGGATTTCCAGTTCGGTCTTCTTCTTCTGCTGTTCGAGTGCGGCGACCACGGCGGCCTGGACAGCGGCCTCGGTGGACTGCGATTTGACAGCCTGCTGCTGCTGCGCGACTCGGGCCTGTTCCTTCGCGGCCAGTTCTTTCGCGGAGCGGAGGCGGATGGTGAGCTGTTCATGCTGCTGTCGCAGGGCCTCCCGCTCGGCTGTCAGCTGCTGAATCTTCTGGCGGAGCGGTTCGTCCGGATCGGGCCAGCGAACGGTCTGCACGATTTCCGGCGGGACGGGATCGTTTGGCAGATATTCCGGCAGAACGGGTTCGGCTTCGACGAC
Source organism: Planctomycetaceae bacterium (assembly GCA_020426545.1). Lineage (GTDB taxonomy): Bacteria > Planctomycetota > Planctomycetia > Planctomycetales > Planctomycetaceae > JAGQPV01. The sequence goes on along the minus strand of JAGQPV010000035.1, from coordinate 13,500 downwards.
CTGCTGAGGTGCGGGCGGAGCAGGTTCCGGAACGGCGGGCTGCGGAAGGACCGGCTCGGGAGTTTCCTCGATGGTGACTGCCGGAGGAGCCAGCTGACGCTGCAGTTCCTCCGCGGCTCGGGCCAGCGATTCCGTGCGGATGCGGCTGGTCGTCACGATCAGCAGAAAAATCAGCACACCCATGGCGCAGACGAGAACCGCCAGGAAGGGAAACAGCGAGACGGACTGGGCAGATTGCCGTGTGCGACGGGTCATATCAGCCTTCCATTCCTGCCTGATGGCCTGTGAGAGCCGGATTACGGGGAACCATCATGCGAACACCCGATCGAAACTCGGCGGGATTCGTGCTTCCCCGTCGAACCGTCAGCCTGGACCTGGCAGTGAAGGAAATTTCAGGGACCGGAGACTCGGGCCGGCTTCCGGAAGCCACGACCTGAACGGTTCGGGCTTCCGGGCAGAGTGCCGGTCCTGTGGATCAGACTGGAGCAGACTTCCTGCCCGGCCCCGGTGAAGGGGCGGGGTGTCTTTGAGACTGACCGGAAATCTGACCCGGTGACCGTTCCGGAGATGGCTCAGGCGGCTGCCTTGGGTTTGACGCGGGCTGTCAGCAGGTGGACGGCACCGGTCAGGTTCTGCACGGCATTCTCGATGGTGTCGGCCGCCCGCAGGATTTCGAGGTTCTCCGACAGCAGTTTCTGCGAGGCAGCCAGCTGGTGCTCTCCACCGGTCAGTTCGTGCAGGGCCTGCGTCTGGCTGACCAGTGCGTCCTGGGTTTCCAGCTGAATGCGGGTGGTTTCCTCCAGCTGGTTCTGCCAGTGAGCCACCCGTTCGGCCACCGATGCCGACAGAGCCGCCAGCCGTTCCGACTGATGTTCCAGCATCTGGTCCAGCCCGGACTGTCCCTGCTGCGTCAGCTCGCCGATTCTGTCCAGTGCCAGTTCCATGCTGGCCTGTCCATCGACCGACAGCTGGCTGACACGATCCACCAGCTCCCGCTGGCTGGCCTGGCCTTCGGCGGTCAGGTGACTGATCTGTTCGACCAGCTCCTTCTGATTGTTCTGGCCCTCAGTGGCCAGCTGTCCGATCTGTGCCACCAGCTCTCTCTGGCTGGTCTGTCCCTGCCGGGCGAGGCTTTCAATCCGCTCCAGCATCGCCTGCTGCACGTTCGTGGTCTGCTGCACCAGATCGGCCACGCTGGCGTGCATGGTATCGGCCGCTTCGCCGACGGCTTCCGTCAGCTGGGTGCTGACCGAAGCCAGCCGCGTGTCGTGTTCGCTGAGCGTGGAACTCATGCCTTCACCCAGGGCATGGTTCAGCTGGCTGGACTGCTGCTGGAAAGCGTCGTTCCAGTGCTGCCGCATGCCATCGAGGGATTCCTGCCACAGGTCGACCTGGCGGGTAATCAGATCTTCGGTGACGGACAGCAGCCGGCCGGAGACAGAGGCATTCGCGTCGGAGTAGGAATCAGAAGAGTCAGGAATGGCGGCGAACAGGCGGCCTGCCTGCTGTGAGACTTCTTCTTCCACCTGCACCAGCAGCCGCTGTTCGCTGCGCTCCACCATCAGCTTGGCGAACACCAGCACCAGCGACAGAGCCAGCGACAGGGCGGTGGTATCGAAGGCGACAGCCAGGCCACTGGTGACTTCGGTCAGCGAGCTGGCCAGCTGCTCCGGGTTGAGGTTGGCAATGGCCAGCGTGATCCCGATCACCGTGCCGAGGAAACCCAGAATCGGCACGGCCCAGGTGATGGTTCGCAGCAGGTCGTAGCTCTCGTGCAGCCGGTCGAAGGCCTGATCGGCCCGGTACTGCAGGTGATCGGTGACTCCGGCGGCGGAGTGCCGGCTGGTGACATGCCGGCTGAGGTCGGTCAGCCGTTCGGCATACTGCGTGTGCTGGACGTGATCGTCCTGCATGCTGATCAGCCGTTCGATTCTGCCGGCGGTCGCTTCGGGGCCGGCTTCATCGGCCTCGAGGTTGTACAGATCGATCTGCGACAGAGCGGACCGCTCGGGCAGCAGCCGCAGCCAGCGGAAGACGAGAATCGCCGTCCCCACCCAGAACAGGCCGGCCAGCGCGTATTCCAGCGGGTGACTGCAGAAGTAACGCTCGATCAGCTCTCTCCGCACGGGGGCGAAGGGAATCAGGGCGTAGAAGCACCATGTGATGGCCGCTCCCCACAGAATGGGCGAACTGACGATCTGCTGCAGGCCACCGCCGGATTTTCGATGAATACCGGTTCCCGGCGAATGAGAGGACGCTGTCACTGACATCGGGGGGAACCTCCTCAGATATCCTGTTGGACCGCAACCGGGCCTGTTGCTGTGCCTGTGGTTCAGACGCGGAAACATCCCGCCGTATGCCAGTCGGTAAGTCGTCGCAGCCAGTCTGCAGACGCCGCCGCGGGCCGGTGGCCCGCAGGTTCGCATCGATCATGTACGGCAGACAGAACCGACAGGGCCGGCACGATGCGTACAATCATTACAATCGGCCACGGCGCGGTCGCACATTGATTCAAAACGCCCTGATCTGACCGGTTCCGCTGTGCAGCAGTCGGCTGGCAGCTGCCGGCAGAGGACTCAGCGGCAGGATCTGCCGGCCGACGGGGTTGTTTCTTCGGGAGATGGGCTGGCGGGAGAAGCTGGAATTGCTGCGAGGGTATCGTCCCGTTTTGCCGGATGATATTCTTCATGTTCAGCGCACACGGGGAACTTCCCGTGATGCGGGCGAACTGCTCTGTACCCGGTTTCCCGGAAAGCTCTGCCATGTTTCAGCGTTTGCGGCCACTGCTGGTGACTTTGTCGGTTGCGGGGATCTGTGCTCTGGTGCTGGTGCTGCAGCGGCCGGAAGCGGCAACATCGGAAGTCGTCAGCCAGCTGAAGGCGGCCGAAGGCCTGACATGGTATCGGGGGAATATTCACACGCATTCGCTGTGGAGCGACGGGGACGATTATCCCGAGATGATCGGCCTGTGGTACCGCGAGCACGGATACGACTTCCTGTGCTATACCGACCACAACGTGTTGCCGCAGATCGAAAAATGGATTGATGTGGAGAAGAGCAAGGGCGGGATGAAGGCCTATGAGAAGCTGGTCCGGAAGTTCCCGAAGAACTGGGTGGAACAGCGGATGAACAATGGCCGGCTGGAGGTCCAGTTGAAGAAATTCCCCGAAGTCGCGGCGGAAATCGGCATTCCGGATGAGTTCCTGCTGATTCAGGGTGAAGAGGTCACCGACCGGTTCGGCAATCTGCCGGTGCACATGAATGCCACCAATGTGACAGGCGATGTGTTCCCGCCCATGGGGGGCGAGAGCGTGTACGACGTGATGCAGAACAATGTGAACGCGGTGGTGGCCCGTCGCGAGCGGACCGGCGAACCGACGCTGATTCACCTGAATCATCCCAACTTCCGCTGGGGGGTGACGGCGGAAGACCTGATGCGGGTGCGGGGCGAGAATTTTTTCGAGGTGTATAACGGGCATCCGGGCGTGAACAACAGGGGCGATGAAACCCACGCGGGGACGGAACGCATCTGGGATATTGTGCTGACCATGCGTCTGACCGAGCTGGACCTGCCGCTGATGTACGGTCTGGCCACTGATGACGGACACAGTTACCACAATATTCCCAGCCGCAGTTCGGAACCGGGGCGGGGCTGGGTGGTGGTGCTGGCCGACAGTCTGAATCCCGCGGCACTGATCGCGGCTCTGGAGCATGGCCGGTTTTATGCCTCCAGCGGGGTGGCGCTGAAGTCGATCACGCACACCCGCGAATCGCTGCAGGTGGAAGTCGAAGCGCAGCCGGAAACCGAATACACCGTGGAGTTCATCGGCACCCGGCGCGGATTCGACGCGGAGAGCGAACCCGTCAAAGACAAGGACGGCAACCCGCTGCCGGTGACCCGGAAGTATTCCGACGATATTGGCGAAGTGCTGAAGACGGTTGAGGGCAGCAGCGCGGCCTACGCCTTCCAGGGCGACGAGCTGTATGTGCGGGCCCGGGTGACTTCAAGCCGCAAACACCCGAATCCCTCGGCACCAGGCGACCCGGAACAGGCCTGGGTGCAGCCCGTGCATGGTCCGGCCAGCCGGCCCTGAGCGGACGGGTGCAACCGGCAACCGGCCTGTCAGTATTGCCGGTGACTGGCATTCCGGCAGGGTAGAGCCAGGTGTGGCATGCCCACGCCTGCGTGGGCATGTTGATCCCGTGTTCGTCGCGAGCATGCCCATTCCGCTTTGCGGCTATGGGCATGGCACACGGTGTGTCATCGCAGGGCCGGGTGGACCAGCCACCCGTCGCCACCTGTGTCCTGATTGCACCCACGGAAGAGAAGCCCCCTCACCCCAACCCTACTGCCTCTGGAGAGGGGCTTCACAGGAGACCGCGCCCGTCGTTTCTCCGGCACGTGGTACCTGCCCCATGCTGTCGGATGCAACTGCCAATCCGCCTGTCAGTATTGTCGGTGACGTGCATTTCCGGCACTACATCTCGTCGGGCTGGTCGGCTTCCAGCGTATCGCGGCGGGTGCGGGACAGCAGCAGCGTCAGTTCGGTCAGCCCCAGCAGGTAGCCGGAAACCAGGAACACGGTGGTCCCGCTGACAAACGGGACAATCAATGTGGCCAGCCGGTACAGGGACGTGCTGGAACCGGTATCGGGCAGCTGCGGCACGGCCTGCTGTGCGTTGAGCCATTCGACCAGTGCGGCCGAAGCGAGGCAGGTCAGCGTCATCAGGCCAGTGGCGATTGCGGTGCGGTTCAGTGTCTGCTGCAGGCGGGACCAGTTGATCGAGCCGATGCGCCGCTGCAGCACGGCCACGGTGACGAGGCACTGAATGGTGGTGGTGATCGAGGTGGCAATCGCCAGCCCGGGCCCACCCACCAGCGGCAGCAGCAGGACGTTCAGCACGAGATTCAGGACGACGGAGGCGATGCCGATTCGCAGTGGAGTCTGACGGTCTCCCACGGCATAGCAGCAGCGGTTGACGATCAGCAGGCCAATGCCGGCCCACACGCCGACACCACAGGCGGCAATCATGCGGGCTGTCTGGGCGGAGTCTTCCACGGTGAATTCGCCATGCTGGAACAGGACAACGCTCAGCGGTCGGCTGAGCAGGACCAGTCCAGCGGCCGAAGGCAGGCCGACGACAATGACCAGCCGCAGCCCCAGCAGCAGATCGTCCCGCAGTTCCTTCATGGCACCGGATTCCGCGTGCCGGGCCAGCAGCGGGAACATGACCGTGCCCAGAGCGAGGCCGAACACGCCCAGCGGGAACTGGTACAGCCGCTGGCCAAGATACAGGGCCGAGGCCGTTCCCGATTCGAGAATGTGCCACCATTCGAGTCGGGCCGGTGCTTCGGGAATGGCCAGCCCCCAGGCAAACAGACCATCGGCCAGAATGTTGATCTGTGAGACGGACAGGCCGAACAGCACAGCCAGCAGCGAGCGGCGAATGTCCCGCAGGCTTTCATCGACCTGACTGCGGAACGGGCCTTTCCAGAAATGGTGGAACCGGAAACCGAACTGGTACAGCTGCGGCAGCGGAACAAGGCACTGCAGCAGGCCGGCCACCAGGATGGCGGCGCAGATCAGATGGATTTGCGTATCCGGGTTGCTGGACCAGCCGGGAGCAGCCACCAGCGCGGCAATCCAGACGACATTCAGCAGGACCGGCAGCACCGCCGGCCAGGTGAAATGATTGCACGAGTGCAGCATGACGGAAGCCTGCGCCGCCAGACAGATCACCACCACGTAGGGCAGCAGTTCGGCGGAGAGAACCAGCAGCAGCCGCCAGTCGTCGTTCAGCGGGGCAAACTGCAGAACGCTCCACAGCAGAATTTCCAGCAGCACGGTGATGGCCAGCAGCAGCCCGCCGAGGCCAGTCAGCACGGCACCGGCCAGTCTCCAGCCGGCTTCCGCCCCGTGCTGTTCCCGCTGGCGGACAAGTGCCGGGAGGAAGGCGGCCGTGAGCGCCCCTTCACCGAACAGGCGACGGGCGAGGTTGGGCAGGCGGAACGCGACCGAGAAGGCATCGAACACGGTGCCGTTGCCGAAGAGGGCAGCCATGCCCATATCGCGCACCAGGCCCAGCAGCCGGCTGATCAGAGTCCACAGGCCGACCGTCCTCAGACCGTGAAACAGGCCGGACAGCCGGCGAACGCGGGCACTGCGCCGCGCACGTTCAGCAGGAGGCAACGTTGGGCAGCGGGTCGAGACGTGCCCGATTCACATCGAGCTGGCTGAGGATTTCGATCACGCGGTCGATATTCAGGCCCCAGTCGAACGCCCAGTTGATGATGTCGAGATTCTCGTAGCCCGCATAAACGCGGTCCAGAATCCGGTCGACCAGAAGATCTCCCGCGACAATCAGCGAGTAGAGATGGCCAAACTGCTCATCGGTGAACTCGTCCCAGCAGCGGCTGCCCCGCAGATGTTCCAGCCTTTTCTCGCGGCAGTACATCGGCCAGTACCGATTGTACCACTCGGCGATTGCCGGCAGGCCGACATCCCGCCCGAGCTTCTGGCTTTCGATCCACTTGTGCCGCTCTGCTTCGAGCAGAGCTTCCCGCTGGAGGCAAAGCACCTCCGGCGTCCGTATATTGCGAGCGCAATTCATCAGCCAACTGCCCGATACTTCGGATTGCTCCTGGAGGGATCACCCATCATAGGTCATGCCTGCCACAGGAACCGACGTCAAAGTAGTATTCGAATCCGATTATCCGAGATTGTGGTAGTCGTGTTTATAACCCGGCCCCCAAAGACCGGCAACGGCAATTGGAGCACAAAACGCACCCGCGACCGAGATCATGAAAATCTCCTGTTCAGCGGGTGGACAGGCCGTTTTTCAGCTGAAAGCGGCGGATTCTTCCTGCAGGCTGGCGGTCTGCTCCCGCTGAGAGCGCGGCAGAAAGCAGCGGGAAGCCCGGGGCTGTCTGTGTTCCCGTTCAGGTGCCGGCAGAGCCCGGGCGAGGGGTTATGAGAAAGAACAGAGGAATTCCCTCCCGTGCCGGGATGCACAGGACTGCCGCCCTGCATTAGAATTTCCGGCGGTTCGGAAAACGGGAACCGGCTGTCGGATATTAACTGCCGCGGCAGGTTCAACCGGACGCTTCAATTGCCGGCCAGGAGGCCATACAGATGATGTGTCACAGCAGCGGAACAGGACAGCGGCAGCAGGCGGCTGGCTGGAGACTGTTGATTCAGAGAGTACGGATTCCCGCGGACGGGCCGGCGAACCGTTGCCTGCCGGTTCGGCAGGGCGATGGGCCGCGGCGGGTGTGTCGCGCGTGTCTGCTGGTGTTCGGCCTGCTGCTGGCGGGCTGTGGCGGAGACAAGGAAGATCCGGCACCCTCGACCGACGCGGGCACCGGAACCCGACCGGCCGCGACAGAGGGAACGGCGGATGCCGGCGGAGCGGCTGCTTCCGCAGCACAGCAGACGGCTGGTGGTGGGGCGGAAGGCACCGGGCCCGCGGCGGGCGGGTCGGTTGCGGGGACCACGGTTGCCGGGGGCAGTCCCGGGCCGGTGCTGCCTGCTCCAGGGCCCGTGCCGACGGAAGCCGAGCCGCAACCGCAACCCCGTCTGTTGAGTGCGACGGCGGAAGAAATTGAAGCGGCCCGCAAGTCTTTCGAGAAGCTGGTGCAGGCGCAGCAGGATGAGAACCCCGATGCCTGGCTGGCGGCGGAGCAGGCGCTGAATCAGTCTCCGGCGGCTGCCGTGCCCGTGCTGGTGGAAGCGCTGGAGCACAGTGAGCCCCGCATTCGCGAGCGGGCGGCTTCGCTGCTGGTGACGACTGCTGGCCAGGACGACCGGGCGACAGCGGCGCTGGTGCGGGCACTGGAGGACCCTTCGGCCTATGTGCGGGTGAATGCGGCCGCGGCGCTGTCCTATCTGCCGGATCAGGCGGACAATGTGGTGGAACAGCTGATGGAACTGCTGGAGCACGAAGATTCTCTGCTGCGGATGACCGCCACCGTCGCTCTGGGGAATGCGGAGGACCGGGCGAAACCGGCCGTCGGCCGACTGATGGAACTGGCAGCCAGCGAAGACACCGCCCAGGACATCCGGCGGGCCGCTGTGGTGACGCTGGGCCGTATCGGTCCGGCCGCCAGTGCAGCGCTGCCGATGCTGGAACAGCTGGAAAGCAATGTGAAGGAAGATCCCGAACAGGCCGCGCTGCTGGCCGCCGTGCAGGATGCGGTTCGGCTGATTACCGCTCCGCCGCAGGACAGCGACGACTCGGCTGAGGATTCAGGTGCCGCAGCAGAAACTGGGGCGGGGGCAACTGGCCCGTCTCTGGGAGCACCTGCTGCAGAGTCAGAGAAGGGCAATTGAATTCCGCCAGCTGTCCGGGTCAGCGGGGAGCAAAGGATGTCTGCAGGAGCTTCCAGTCTTCCCGGCTTTTCCACAGCTGATTCTGCCGTTCTGGCTTCTGGCCGAACGGGCAGGCGGCGTGCGCCGCTGGTTCCGGTGGCGGTGCTGTTCGCCGCGGGTGTGCTCTGCAGTCAGCCTGCCGGTGTGCCGGCAGGAGGCTGGGCTGCAGTGGCCGGTGTGCTGCTGGCCCTGTGGGGTGTGGCCTGGTGGCAACACCGGCCGGCCTGGTCGACTGGCCTGCTGCTGGCTGCGGTGCTGGCGACGGGCGGGTTCCGGCAGCAGCTGGCCGAGCAGCCAGAACCGGGACTTTCCATTGCGGCTGCAGCTGGCGAAGAACGGAAGCTGGTGCGGCTGGCGGGAACCCTGGAACAGGAACCCCGTCTTCTGCGGCGTACAGAGGAAGACCTGGAGACGGCGTGGATTCAGCCGGAGCGTTCGCGGTGCGTGGTGGCGGTGCGGTCGCTGGAGCAGGAGGGCCGGCCCGTCCCGGTGACAGGCCGGGTGCAGCTGACGGTTTCGGGCCATGTGCGGAATCTGCACGCGGGTGATCAGATTTCTGTCGCCGGGTGGCTGTTTCTGCCTCGTCCGCCAGCCAACCCCGGTGAGCCGGATTTCCGCGATTATCTGCAAGGGCAGGGGATCACCGCGCTGGTGGCGAGCAGTCATCCGGCCGCCGTTCAGCGAATGGCCGCCGGCGACCGGTGGTCGTTTTTCAGATTCGTGGATGAAGTCCGGCATCAGCTCGACTGGCTGCTGCTGACTCAGTTCGAACCGGAGCAGCGGGCGGTGGCGGGGGCGCTGCTGCTGGGAGACCGGGGCGGAATTGGTCGCGAACTGCGGGAGGATTTCAGTCGCAGCGGCGCGATGCACGTGCTGGCTATCTCGGGACTGCATGCCGGTTTGTTTGCGGCCATGCTGTGGTTTACGGCCCGCCTGCTGGGGATGAGTCGCCGGCAGTCGGCCCTGCTGGTGCTGCTGGGGACGTTGGGTTATGCGCTGTTTACCGGTGCCCGGCCACCGGTGGTGCGGGCCTGGGTGCTGATCGCTCTGGTGGCGGGCGGGGCGGCGGTGGGGCGCTCGACATTGCTGCTGAACTCGCTGGCCGCTGCCGCATTACTGCTGATGCTGGTCACCCCGGCGGTGGTGCAGGATGCCGGAGCGCAGCTGTCGTTCCTGGCCATGCTGGCCATTGCCGCCTGCACGGAACTGCCACTGATGCGGCCACCGAAGGCTGCCCGGGTGGATGTCCTCGAAGAGGAGAACCTGCTTCCGGCGGTGTTCCGGCGGGCGGGGCGGGCTGTCTGGCGGAGAACCCTGCAGCTGGCCGTGATGACCGGTGTCATCTGGGTGATGTCCGCTCCGCTGGTGGCGGCCCGGTTTCAGCTGGTTTCGCTGGTGGGGCTGCTGCTGAATCTGGTGCTGATTCCGCTGCTGGGCCTGGTGCTGTGGACTGGCTATTTCTTTCTGGGGGTGGGACTGCTGGTGCCGGAGCTGGCCCGGTATGCGGCGGTGCCGTTTCGCCGCCTGCTGGAGATGTTCCTGTGGCTGGTGCAGTCAGCGGCCGAGCTGCCGTTCGCCGCCGTGACGACCGGAGTTCCGCCCGGCTGGTGGCTGGCCGGGTATTATGGAATGCTGCTGGCACTGCTGCTGTTTCCTCTGGCCAGCCGGGTGAAGTGGCGGTGGCTGTTGCGGCTGGTGCCGGCGTGGGTCTGCTGTGGACTGGCTTTCGCCGTGCTGCCGGTTGCCGCGGAGCAGCCGCAAGCGTTCAGCCCGGTTGCGGTGAGACTGCCGGCGGAACACGAAGGCTCTGTCAATCCGCTGGCGGTGAAGCCGTCTGCTGTCCGCCGTGCCACGGAAGTTCCCGTTCCGAAGGCCGGACGCCTCCGTTGCACGTTTCTGTCGGTGGGGCATGGCCTGGCGGTTGTGCTCGAACTGCCCGACGGGCGGACCGTGCTGTACGACTGCGGCAGCCTGGGGAATCGGCACCGGGCCACCAGGACGTTACTGCAGGCTCTGCAGTTCCGGGGGATTGGGGCTGTCGATACGGCGATTGTGTCCCATGCCGATTCGGATCATTTCAACGGGCTGGGCGACGTGGTGCGGCGAATACCAATTCGCCAGCTGATTGTGCCGCAGAGTCTGGCTTCGCTCGGACAGCGGAACGTGGCCCGACTGTGCGAGCAGCTGCACGCGGAGGGTACGGCGATTGTGGTGGCGGTTGCGGGCGACAGGCTGACGGGCGATGGAGACTGGCGGATCGATTTTCTTCACCCGCCAGCCGGGTTTGAGGCCGGCAGCGACAACATGGGCAGCCTGGTGGCGCGGTTGCGGTACGGCAGTCGGACCATCCTGCTGACGGGCGACCTGGAAGATGAGGGGTTGAGTCTGCTGCTGGATCGTCAGCCGGAACAGGTGGCTGTGCTGCTGGCGCCGCATCACGGAAGCCTGGCGGCCAACCCGGTATCTCTGGCCAGATGGGCCCGCCCCGATGTGGTGGTGATCAGCACGGGAGACGAAGACGCTTCAGCACGACTGGCCAGCCGCTATGCCGAGGCCACCCGGCTGTACAGCACGGCGGTTGAGGGGGCTGTGGAAGTGGTGATCGAGTCTGGTGGCGCGGTACTGGTGACACCGTTTCTGAAGTAGAGTGGTCGGTGGTCAGGATTCAGGGAAGAGAAGCCCGTGCCTGTGGGACGTGAGGGACGTGTATCCCTGCGATTCGGGCCACGCCCGTCGTTCCCCGGGGATCGCAGCGTTACGCCAGGTCGAAATCGGGCGAGTTCATGATTTCCTCGTGGGCCCGCAGTTTGAGGAGCGAGCGACGAAGCGTCTTCCGCAGGGATTCGGTCGTCTCCACGGCGGCCGAATACTGTTCGCCGGCGCGGGCGAAGTTACGGGGCGATTCCTCTGCCTGGACCACGGCCCGGCTCAGATCGTGCAACTGCTGCAGCAGTCCCGACTTCATATCCGCGATGACGGCTGTACCGGCAGAGTCGATTTCGTTTGTCAGCTCGAACAGCTGTTGCCGGTCTTCCACCCGGTCTTCATCGGACAGTTCCCGCTGGCTGCCGGGAGCATCCTGAATTTTCGTCTGCTGCTCGTCGACCAGGCGGCCGAACGGGCTGAAAGCCGTGCGGGCCGACTCCAGGGCTTCCTCCGCCCGCTGCAGGCCAGTCTGAGCCCGCAGAAAATCGGGATCGATTTCCAGGGCCTTCTTATAATGCGTGATGGCCTGCTGATGGCTGCCCATGTCGACATAAGCGTTAGCCAGGTTCTGGTGCGCCTCGGCCATTTCGGGATCGATGCGGATGGCTTCGCGATAGGCGCTGATGGCCATGCTCTGCTGACCCAGACCGCGGTAAGCCAGGCCAAGGTTATAATGCCCGTGCGCGCAGTTTCTTTCCTTGGGAATGCCCTTGCGGAGTGCTTCCACCGCGCGGTTGTGGTCGCCCATGCGGTTGTAGACGGCCCCCAGGTTGATCCACGGTTTGCCGATGCGGGGATCAAGAACGGTCATTCGCTGGAAGTGCTTAATCGCCAGTTCATACTGTTCGCCCATGAAATAGGCGGTGGCCAGCCCTTCCTGCAGGGCAAGGTTCCGTTCGTCCTGTTCGAGGCCAGCCTGAAACAGGGCGATGGCTTCCTCCAGTTTTCCGTGACGGAGCAGCTTGCGTGCCTGGCGGCACAGTTCGTTCGGGTCGCTGGTGGATGCGGTCATGCGGAAACTCCGGGAGCGGTGTTCAGGCCAGCTCGATCAGACGGCTGCGGCGCACTTCACGAAAGACGAGCTTCTCTTCCCGGGCCAGCCAGCCGATGCCCTGCAGAACCAGGTCGCGGGGGAGATTGAGCTCGCGAGTCAGCCTGGTCTGGGTCGCCGGCCCGTGTTCTTTGAGGTATTCCCAGATCTCTCCGGCTGCCAGACCGATGCTGATGTGGTGGCCTGCGGGCGATTCCGGGGGCGTGTCCTCTGGCTCATGCGACATGCGGTACAGTCCATGGCTGTCTTCATACGGAAGAAGTCGGGGTTCTGACGGCAGAACCCGCAGAAGGAGAGAGAGCAGCTTCGCCAGTATAACGGGCCACCGGGCCAGGCCGGTACGTGTTTTTCAGGTTGAATGGCTCATTTCTGGAACGGGGCAGCCGGTGGCTGCCGGGCGGGGTGCGGATTTCTGAACCGGGCGAGCAGACTGCCGGAGCCTGCGGGAAAGGACTGCCGGTGACGGGTCAGCCGGTTTCCGGCAGAAAGCTGGGCAGGCTGATGCCGTTGAACTGCTGGAATTTGCCACGGACCTGGCAGAAATGCATCTCGCAGTTGCGGGCGCCAATGTCGTACATCTGGCGGACGAGGCCCGCGCGGTCCACCGGGACGAGAAAGACGGGAGTCCGCCCGCGGTGCAGGTCGAGACTGCGGACCAGCAGCGCGGCGGCATCCTCTTCCGTGCGGGTCACTCCCGGGCCGAGGATGTTGACGGCCGCGTGGCCGGACGAAATCAGAAATCCGTCGAGTTCGCCGGCGGCACCTTCCAGCACGAGGGTGGACCAGAACCCCAGCTGGTTTTCGAGGCAGTACGTAAAGTCCTGTGTGCGACTGATTCCCGAGACGTCCTGCTCCAGCCGCACCATGGCGGGAATGTCGTTCACGGTTCCCGGCCGGACTCTGTCGCAGCCGGGCAGATCGACGTGCAACCCGTCTTCAGGCACGGGCAGCAGCATGTCCTGGAAGGCGGCCCGGGGCACAAACCCCGCGCGGGTGTAGAGCGAGAAGCTGTCGACATTCAGGGCGCTCTGCGTCAACCGGACGGCGGGGGCGCCCCGGCGGTCGGCCTCGGCCAGAATCCAGCTCAGCAGTTTCCCGCCGACGCCGCGGCCAAAGTGGTTGGGGTGCACCGTCATGATGCCCAGCCCGAAGTGGCTTTCCCGGGGGTGATAGAAACAGCAACCCATCAGGCGGCCTGTCTGGGGATGTTCCGCCACCACGCAGCAGCCGGGGCTGATACCGGAGTAGACCTCGTAGAACACGTCGGTGACTTCCGGGCCGCCATGAAAAATCGCCGGCAGGCCCCGCAGCTGGTACCAGGTGTTGATCGAAGCGTAGATCAGCTCGGCGACTTCGCTGCGATCGGCTTCGGTC
>JAGQPV010000358.1 GCA_020426545.1 Planctomycetaceae bacterium | reverse complement strand
CAGGCCCGTTCGAATACTTCCCGCAGCCGCGGGTTATCGACCACGACCTCCCGAATGATGCTCCACACGAGCCTGCGGAGTTCGGGATCTTCCAGCACCTTGCGGGCATTCTTCCGCACGCTGCGGCGAACGTGCGGATTTCTGGAGGTTTCGGTCAGCACATTCCGCGTGATTTTCACGAAGTCATCGGTATGACGTTCCAGAATGGGCAGGCCCTTGTGTTCCAGAAAGGCAGCCCATTCCTCCTTCACTTTGCCGTCTTTACCGAGTGCGCTGTCTTTCAGAAATGCCAGCGAGAACCGCCACAGGGAAACCTCGTTCCACATTTCCTGGCCAATCTCGACCGCCGCCGGCTCGGCATGTTTCCGCACAATCGGCCAGACATGCTCCCGCACCAGCGGGATCACTTCGCCCTGAACCAGCTCTTCCTGATATCTGCCTCCCAGTTCGGCCAGCTGTTCCCGTCGGCTGGCCAGTGCCTGCTCGAGATCCTGCTCGACCACGGCGAAGGCCTGCTGCATGCTCTCATAGATGACAGGCTTCAGCGCAGCGACAATTTCCACCTGATGCGACTGCCAGGTCGCCGAGAGTTCGCGGGCGATTTCCGCCCGGCGTTCCGGCGGAAGCATGGTGGCGATGACCCAGCTGACGGAATCATCGGCTTCGTGATATGTCAGCCGGCTGCGCACTGTCAGTGGCGGGCTGCTGGCGTAAAACATGGCCTGCGCATTCTGCGACCAGCCGGACCGGTTGTACTGAACCTCCACAGCTGGAGTTTCTCCCTCCGCTGCCGGGCTGGTCAGCACGGCGTGGATTTCACCGATCTGCCGATACGTCCCGTCTCCCACGGGCTCGTAGATCGGGTCTCCCGAACGCAGCCAGGTTTCCCGATCAAATTCGAGCGTGGGCAGCTGCCGGGGTGCAGCAACACTTTCCCAGACGGCCGCCAGCGTCTGCCGGGTTTCGGAAGACTCGGCGAGCAGGCGGGACTGAGCCCACCACCAGCCGCCGCCAGCCAGCAGCAGCCAGATGGCGAGACCTGTCACAATTCTCAGCGGCTGCACCGGGAGTGGCTGCATGAATGAAGTGACCTTCCTGTGGCTGATTCTGATTCCATCACCGGGGAATAAGACGGAAAGCCGGAACCGGCTGCCCGGGCTGCAAAGTTCAAGTGCATCGGCGCAATGCAGACCGACACGATGCGATATCGCAATCTGCACAGTACTGACGAGGGGACGGGCCTGCTCCCTGCTGCCCCGGTTCCTGCATTATTGGCGATTGGAGGGGCCGGGGGAACACGTGTCACGGCCCTGCAGGGCTGGCGGAACGGAAGTTTCGCCGGCTGCGGGAGGCTTCGCGGGCTGACGTCACCCGATTTCACTCCCTTTTCGGCAGGGAACACCCGCTGCCGGTGGTGCCCCGGCCCGCATCGCCACACAAACCGGATAACCCTGTTTCCCGCCTCACCTGGAGGCCGGATCTCCTGTCTGACAAACTGCTTTCGAGGTCGCGCGGCAGCCAGCCGCTCGAACCGCCGATAACAGATGTCCCGCATTCCGCAGTTGAACTTCAGGCCGGAACACAGATAAACTATTGTTAGTGCGTCCGAAAGACCTTCCAACCGTCCCCGGTAAACGGAATCCGCTGTCCGGGAGTTCAAAGATTCCGTGCAGCCAGGACAGGTCGCCAGTTGAAGCCGTCCTCCCTGCGCCAGTGGTCCCGTTCCAGTGGAACAGGACATTCAGTGCGGGAACGGGGGACAGCCGGCCCCCGATCACGAATATCAGCAGAAATTTCCGGCAGAGACCAGACCGGCCACACGGAACAGCCGGCGAATTCTGCCAGCCAGTGATAATGACCAGCGGATAACACCAGGAAGATTTCATGCTTGATCTGAATGGCAGCAGCTACCAGCTGTGTGACGGACTCAACCGCCGCTCGTTTCTGAAACTGGGCGGGCTGGCGATGGGCGGGATCTCGCTGGAACAGCTGCTGCGGGCCGAAGCCGCCGCCAATATGGGCAGCTCGCACAAGGCCATTATCATGGTGTTTCTGGCGGGCGGCCCGCCACACCAGGATATGTTCGACCTCAAGATGAACGCCCCGGTGGAGATTCGCGGCGAATTCCGGCCGATTGCGACCCGCGTGCCGGGAATCGATATCTGCGAACACATGCCGAAAATCGCCGGCATGATGGACCGCCTGGTGCCGATTCGGTCGGTCGTGGGTGCGGAAGGCCGGCACGATGCCTTCCAGTGCATGCACGGCTGGCCCACCACCAACCAGCCGGTGGGCGGCTGGCCTTCCCTGGGTTCTGTCATCTCGAAGCTGCAGGGCCCGGCTCGGAAGGGAATGCCACCCTTCGTGGGCCTGTCTCCCAAAATGCGGAACGGAACCTGGGCCGATGTGGGTCAGCCCGGTTTTCTGGGTATGGCTCATGCCCCGTTCAAGCCGAATGCTGATGGCACCGGAAATCTGACGTTGAACTCGGATATTTCGCTGGACCAGCTGGGCGACCGGCGCCAGCTGCTGCAGAAGTTTGACCGGCTGCGGGCCGATCTCGATGCCAGCGGCGCCATGGAAGGACTGGACGCGTTCCAGCAGCAGGCCTTCGGTATTCTGACATCCAGCCGGCTGGCCGAAGCACTCGACCTGGACCGCGAAGATCCCGTCCTGCGGGCCCGTTATGGGATGGGTTCCGATCTGAACGCGGGTTATGGCGATGCGGGACCGCTGAAGAACGACTACCTGCTGGCCGCCCGGCGGCTGGTGGAAGCCGGGGTGCGGGTAGTGACGTTGTCTTACGGGCGGTGGGACTGGCATGGTCGCCCGCACGGAACCAACTTCGAAAATGCCCGCGACCACCTGCCCGTGCTCGATCAGGGGCTGACGACCCTGCTCGATGACCTGAAGGACCGGGGCATGGACAAGGACGTGACAGTGCTGGTCTGGGGAGAGTTTGGCCGCACGCCGCGAATCAACAAGAAGGGTGGCCGCGATCACTGGCCCCGCGTGTCGTGTGCCCTGATGTCGGGCGGCGGGCTGCGTGGCGGTCAGGTGATTGGTGCCACCAACCGGCTGGGAGAATACGCCATCGAGCGACCGGTCCACTTCCAGGAAATCTTCGCCACCCTGTATCACAACATGGGGCTCGATATCGATACGGCCACTGTGGATGACCTGCATGGTCGCCCGCGGTACCTGATCGAACACAACGCGAATGGACCGATCCGCGAGATCATCTGAGCCCGCTTGAGAGCACACCGGTTGCTCACGGCCGGCATGCGGTCCGATCCGGGTAATTCGTCCCTGTCTGTACCCGGCCTGTTTCCCGCAGGACCGGGACGGCAGGCGTCCCGGTTTGTACTCAGAGCGTTTTCAGGTATTCCAGCACGGCCTGCTTTTCCGGCTCGGTCAGCTCGGCGGGGAACGTGTGGCCGGCGGCGCTTTTACCGCGCCGGCGGGTATCAAAGAAGCGTCTCTGTTCCCGCGGGATGAGCGTGCGTTCGGGCAGGTTGTCGTGCTCGACAACCTTCGGCCCCACACGGGCGGGGTCGTAGTCTTCCACCCGCCCGGCATCTCCGGCCGGCCGTTCCCACACCACCGGCCGCTGATCGGGGTGCAGCAGGTGCCACAATGTGGGCACCGAGCCATTGTGCAGATAGGGTGCGGTGGCCCACAGTCCGTTCAGTGGCGGAGCAATGTACCCACCCGGGTCGGTATCGACGGCATCCTGGCCGTAGCGGGACATCCAGCTGCCGGAAACCCATTCCCGGTGTGGCTGCGACAGCGAATTCAGGCGGACGGGATCCGTGCCCACCACCTCCAGCGGAATCGTCTGCTGGCGGTAGCTGCCACCCTCTCCGTAAGAGCCATGGCAGCGGCTGCAATGGGCCTGAAACACTTCCGCGCCTGTGGCTGCCAGATCTTCGTCGACCGGGAAGGGGTACCGGGGCGGTTCCAGCGATTCGATCCATGCCAGCAGATCGCGGAACTCGGGTTCCCATTTGCGAACCTGCTCCGCTGAGTTCTGTTTCACGAGGATGAACTGCATCAGCATTCGATGGTTTTTAGGGGCAAATCCGTCGCAGTACAGCGAGGACTTTCGCTTCACGTTCCACAGGGGCGGAGCATCCATATCGTGGTGCAGCAGCGGCGGAATGGGCCGCGATGGATCGAACTTCATGTGCTGATCGCGGACGGCTTCCAGAATCACGCCGAAGATCACGGCATTGGTGGTACCGTTGGTCGTGCCCAGCGGCAGTTTCAGGGCTGCCAGGTCGAGGTGTGACAGCCGGCGGCCGCGTGTCAGCTTGAGCAGACGGGTATCTTCCACCAGCGACTGCAGCGCAAACAGCGAATTGGGTGCCCCGGGAATGATCTTCCCGGCCACGACGTTGGAATGGCAGGCCATGCAGTTCATGGCAAAACTGCCATCGCCGCGGGGCACATAGGCCAGTCCGGGGCCGGTGGCTTCGGGGTGCTCGGGATCGGGCGGAAGGCCATACTGCTGGCGGATCAGCCGATGCCGGGTGACTTCGTCACTTTCACTGGCGAGCGTTCGGGCCGGCTCCGGCCACAGCGTCCACAGTTGGGAAAATGTATCGGCGTCGAAATCGGGAGGAAGATAAGCCCGCTGCCGCAGATTGTGGTAGCCCCGCTGGACGGCGGCGGCATCCTCGCCCTTCGCTGCGTCCGTCTGGTCAGTTCCGGCCTGCTCGGTCTGCCCGGTTCTCGCCTGCTCGATTCTTGTCTGACGGGCGTTCGGCAGTGAAGTCACCGGGCTGCTGGCGGCGGGAACAGCAGACTGCTCCGCGGCAGGCGAGGCCGGGAGTGTTGCTGGTGACTGATCTTTGGCGGAACCTTCCCCCGCCATTGCCGCGGTAAAGGCGGCCACAATCACCGCGATGGCCACCAGCAGTGGAACAAGATCGGCCAGTGAGATCAGTCCGCGACGGCGGTCGGGAATTCTTGATCGCATCGAAAACGAGTCCTGTCGCAAAAGCGTCCACCGTCGGCGGAACCTGTGATTCCGCATCAGCCCGGGCACAACGAGCGTCCTGTTACTCGGATTGTAGAGGATCTGCAGCTGCCGGCTACTCCCCCGGCCACCGCGGGGAGACAGACGACGGACGTCTGTGCCGGGAAACAGTACGGCAGACTGCCAGCCTTGATGGAGAACCCGGTCGTGCAGAGGCATAACGGACAGGACAGCAGCTTCTTCCACGACTTCCGGGGCTGCTTCTGATTGAAGACGCAGGAGAATTTCTTCGGGCCCTTACAATCGCTGCATCCGATTAATGAGGAACTCTCCCGGGGTGCAGTCACTTTCCGGGCCGGCGGAGTCACCAGCAGAACGACTGACGGACGGATCAGCAGTCCATCGAAGATTCAGACAGGCGGGAGAAACGGGAACAGCTTCCGCCGGTTTTCTTCGGTCAGCGGGCTGCCGTATTCGCACGGTTCAAAGGCTTCGACCCACTGGATCTCCTCGCCCCGCTCCCGGCCATACAGTTCGTGCAGCAGGGGCCGGTATCTGTCGGCCAGGCCGCCGATGCGCTTCCGAAACCAGCCGCCCAGCCATTCCCGTCGTCCGGCGTCATCGGCGGGCAGCTGATCTTCGTACTGATGATTCCAGGCCAGCCATTCGTAGAACTGCGACCGGTGGCAGTCCAGGGCGTCAATCACCTGTTCCAGGACGGGACCGATATCAACCGCCACCGTCGGATTGAACGGGGCCGGTTTCTGAAATCCGTCCGACATCCAGGCGATTACCGGATTGGTCCGCAGGACGGGAACCTCCGGCACGACAGCTGGCACAGTGACCATATAGGCCGAGTCGCACACCAGCTGTGAGGTGTACCGGTGATCGGGATGATAGTCGTTCGGACGATGCGTCAGAATCAGATCGGGAGCGGTCTGGCGGATCAGGCCGATCAGTTCCGCCCGGGCGGCCAGCGTGGGTTCCAGATAACCATCCCGGTTGGAGAGCACGTCGTACTCGATCCCGCCCAGTGCTTCAGCCGCAGCGGCCGCTTCCTGCCTGCGGATGGCGACCAGTTCCGGCCCGTGCAGCAGGTGGTGGCCCGATTCGCCATTAGTGACACTCACAAACCGGACCCGGTGGCCGGCCTGCCGATACAATGCCGCCACCCCGCCGGCTTTGATATCGCAGTCATCCGGGTGGGCACCAATGACCAGCACAGTCAGTCTGCTGTCGCTCATTTACTCGCTCCTGAAACAGAGAATTGACCTCGCACTGCCCGCCCGGGGCACCACCCGACCTGCTGAACAAATCAACCGACTTCCCAACTGCCTGCCTGTCGCGCTCCCCAGGTTCCCACGGGAATTTCCACCGCTGAATTCCGGAACCAGCCCCTGGTTCGAACA
>JAGQPV010000357.1 GCA_020426545.1 Planctomycetaceae bacterium | reverse complement strand
CTTTCGCAGGGACGTGTCTTCCCCCTGAATTTTGCTCTCTTTCTGCATCAGCAGGTGCAGGATCAGCCTGGGACTGCCCAGCGGAAAAGTTGGTCGACAGTCCGCCAGCGGTACGACCAGGCGAAATCCAGAATGAAGCACCAGGTGCTTCCCCCAATATTCAAGCGAACACTAATTCGCGGCCGGCCGGTGGGGAGTTGGGAAAACTCCGCAGAACAGCCGGAAGATCGGGATTGCCAGCGGTGCAGGGCGGATCTACACTGACAGATGTGCGGATCGTTAGCCTAACAAACAGTCTGGAGGTCTCTGTGCTGCAGTATGACTTCGAGGAGAGCATCGGCTACTGGCTGACGATCACCACCCAGGCCTACCAGCGGGCCCTCAATGAAGAGCTGCTGCCGCACGGACTGACCGTCCGTCACCTGCAGGTGCTGGGCTGGCTGGCCCTGGAAGGCGATCTGACTCAGTCGGAAATGGCCTGCCGGCTGATGATCGAACCGCCCAGCCTGGTGGGAATTCTCGACCGCATGGAGCGGGCGGGATGGATCAACCGGGTGGCTTCCGCCGACGACCGCCGCAAAAAATACATCCGACTGCGGCCCGAAGCAGAACCCGTGTGGAACAGAAGTGTCGAATGTGCACGACGCCTGCGGGAACAGGCCACAGCCACGCTTACAGAAGATGAACAGCGCCTGCTGAAGGATTGTCTCCGCCGGGTCCACAATCAGCTGCAGGAAACAGCCTCCCCGGGAAAGCCAAGCGGGAAATCCGCCTGAGAGATTCGCTGTATCGCCTGCCCATTCAGCTATTTAGCAAGCCATGCTAATGGTAAACTGATGTCGGGCGACCGCTCTGTCAGGGAACAGCACACGCTGGCCCGCACGCGGGAACGGGCCAGAGCCGAATACTTTCATCTCCCCTGCTGACAGGAACAGACTTGATGCACAGCTGGAACAGAACAGTGTGCGGCACCGGATTGCTCCGGAGCCTGTGCAGCCGGCCCGGGCAGCTGGCTGGTGGCCATTCGCGGGTTGGCAGACTGCTGCTGACGCTGGCACTCCTGTCCGCCGGTGGAGTGGCCGGTTCCCCGGCATTCGCTCAGCGGGGGCCGGCTCCCGTGGGCGTCTCTCCGATTGTGGAGCAGGATGCCGCAGCCGGGCAGCAGTATGTGGGCTCCGTCACCCCCCTGCGGAAAGCCACCATCGGCAGCGCCGTCGACGGGCGGGTGGTTGAGTTTCTGCGGGATCCCCAGGGCCGCCGGATTGAAATGGGCGAGCGGGTCGCAGAGAAGCAGCCCCTGGCCCAGCTGCTGACCGAAACCATCGAACAGGAAATCAAAGCCGCCGAAGGCGAGCTGGAACTGCGAAAGCAGGAGCTGGCCGAACTGCGGAACGGTTCCCGGCCGGAAGAAATCGCTCAGGCAAAGGCCCGCGCCGAACAGCAGAAGGCCACCACCGAGTTTGTGCGGCTGCGGTATGAACGGATGCGGAAACTGTTCGAAAGCGGCCGGGCAGTCACGCAGGACGAGATCGACGAATCTCTGTCGCTCAAGCAGCGGGCCGAGGAAGGCATGCGGGATGCCGAAGCCACGCTGGAACTGGCCCTCGCCGGCCCGCGGACCGAGCGGATTGCTCAGGCGGAAGCCCGCGTGATGATCCAGGAAGCCGAAGTCAAAAAGCTGAAAGATCAGAAACGCAAACACACCATGATTGCCCGGTTTGCCGGCTATGTCGTGGCCGAGCACACGGAAATCGGCTCGTGGGTCAGCCGGGGAGATCCAGTCGCCGAAGTCATCGATCTCGATACGGTTGATATCGAAATCAACGTGGTGGAACGCCACATCCCGCATGTGCGGATTGGTCAGGAAGTCGCCATTAGCGTTCCCGCCCTGCCCGATAAAATCTTCACCGGGCATGTCGCTCTGATTGTGCCGCGGGCCGACATGCGGGCCAGGACATTCCCCGTCAAGGTCCGGGTGGAGAATGTGATTACCGAAGACCGCCCGCTGCTCAAGGCCGGCATGTTTGCCCAGGTCACATTGTCGGTCGGTGCGAAACAGAAATCGCTGATGGTGGCCAAGGACGCCCTGGTGCTGGGAGGCCCGCAGACCATGATCTACGTGGTCGATACCGAGTCGCCCGGTGGTAAAACCGGCAAGGCGCGGCCGGTGCCCGTCACCCTGGGAGTCGCCGCCGGTACGCTGATTCAGGTCATCGGAGAAGTGCAGGCAGGCCAGCTGGTTGTCGTGCAGGGGAACGAGCGACTTCGTCCGGGTGCGGAAGTGATGATCTCCAGAGTCCTCAAACCCGGCGAATCTCCAGAAGCCAGAGCGGTCAAACGCGATACGGGTAACTGAACAACGGAATGCAGCCCCCCGCATTCGACGGTTTCCTTCGCAGCGGCGGCAGCGCCCAACCCGTGCTGAGGATTCCCGTCGGACTGCATTCAGCAGAGTTCAGCGGACGGTAACTGTGCCGCGTTACGGCAGAGGAAAGACACCATGCAGTTGATCAGTGCGTTTGTGCAGAATCCCGTCAAGGTGACCGTCGGCGTGCTGCTGGTCGCTCTGTTCGGCTTCGTGGCTCTGATGCGGATGCCGATGCAGCTCACGCCCGAGGTGCAGACGCCGACGATCACGATTGAAACCCGCTGGCCGGGTTCCAGCCCGCAGGAGATCGAGCGGGAAATCATCATCGAGCAGGAGGAATACCTCAAAAGCGTCGAAGGCATCTCCAAGATGACCTCCGAAAGCATGGACTCCCTGGGACGGATCACCCTGGAGTTCTCGGTCGGGGCCAACATGGATGAAGCTCTGCTGAAGGTGAACAGCAACCTTCAGCAGGTGCCCGACTATCCCGAAGACGCCGACCAGCCGGTAATTTCCACCTCCAATGCGTCCGACCGGCCCATTGCGTGGTTCATCCTCAGTGCCCGCCGGCCGTCCAACGAGAAGATGCTGGAGTTCCTCGAAGAGTACCCGCAGTTCAAAGAGGACATGCAGCCGGTGCTGGACTCCCAGAATGTGGGCCTGGCCATGCTGCGGCTGCGGCTGCTGGCCGAGCAGCACTCGGAATTCAACGAACTGCTTCCGCCGGAAACGCTCGATGTGACGAAACTCCGCCGGTTCGCCGAGGACTTCATTGAAGCCCGGTTCGAACGGGTGGACGGCGTCTCTCAGTCCAACGTGATTGGTGGTCTGGAAGACGAGATGCAGGTCATCGTCGATCCGCAGAAGCTGGCCGCCCGCAACCTGACCATCACCGATGTGCGGGCCGTGCTTCGCAGCCAGAACAAGGACACCTCGGCCGGAGACTTCTGGGAAGGCAAACGGCGGTGGGTCACCCGGACGCTGGGCCAGTTCCGTTCGCCCGAGCAGGTGGAACAGCAGCTGCTGGCCGTGCGGGACGGAGCTCCCGTGTATGTTCGCGATGTGGCACAGGTCGAGCTGGGCTACAAGAAGCCCGACGGACTGGTGCGGCGGTTCGGCGAGTCGAGTATTGCCGTCAACGCCCTGCGGGAAACCGGCGCCAACGTGCTCAGCGTGATGGACGGACTCCGCGAAGCCCGGGAGTACCTCGACGAAGGGGTGCTGGCCCAGCGGGGCCTGCAGCTGACGCAGGTCTACGACGAGACCGAATACATTTATTCGTCGGTCGATCTGGTGCAGCAGAACATCTTCATCGGTGGTGCCCTCACCATGGGCGTGCTGATGCTGTTCCTGCACCTCGGCGTGCGAACGCTGATTGTCATCCCGCTGATTCTGGCTGCCGCCGTAGCAGCCGCTTATCTGTCGGGCTGGTTTTTCGTCATCAGCCTCGCCCTGATTATCGGCTCCGGCTTCTGGTTTGCCCGCGGTGCCCTGGTGGTGGGGCTGTCGATTCCGATCAGTATCATCGGTACGTTTCTGATTCTGGGTTCGCTCGACCGTTCACTGAACGTGATCAGTCTCGCGGGGCTGGCCTTCGCCGTCGGCATGCTGGTCGATAACGCGGTGGTGGTGCTGGAGAACATTTACCGCCATTACGACAACGGCGACTCTCCCATGCAGTCAGCCGTCAAAGGCACGCAGGAGGTGTGGGGCGCGGTGGTCGCCTCCACGCTGACCACCGTCGCCGTGTTCCTGCCGGTCGTCTTCGTGCAGGAGGAAGCCGGTCAGCTGTTCCGCGATATTGCTCTGGCGATCAGCGGGGCAGTGGCCCTGTCGCTGGTGGTCTCGATGACGGTCATTCCCACCGCGGCTTCGCGGCTGTTCAGCGAGCATCGCGATCCGAAAGAAAAAGCCCGCGGCGAACGCCGGGCAGCCCATGGCCCGGCCACCGGCAGCAACGGGAATGGCAATGGCCACGGGCATGCGGTCCCCGTGCATCAGACCGCGGGAACTGCCGGCTCGGCAGTCAGCAGCCGGCTGGGCCGAATGATCATTGGCCCGTTCATGACGATGGGTGCGGCCTTCATCAGCATCGTGGTCAGCATCAACGCCTGGATTCAGCGGGGCCTGATCCGCAAACTGGCCGTCATCGGCATCCTGGTGGGAATTTCGTTCGGTCTGTCGATCGTGTTCTGGCCCAAGGTGGAATACCTGCCGACCGGTAACCGGAACCTGGTCTTCGGCATTCTGCTCCCGCCTCCGGGTTACAACCTCGACAAACTGATGGAACTCGGCGAAACGGTGGAGCAGGGCCTCCGCCCCTACTGGGACGTGGACCCCACCAGCCCGGAAGCCGCCAGCCTGGACTTCCCCGTCATCAAGGACTTCTTCTTCGTCGCCCGGGGCCGGCAGGTCTTCATGGGCATTCGTGCCTGGGACCAGGCCCGGGTGGGCGAACTGATTCCGCTGGTGCAGATGGTCGGTTCGCAGCTGCCCGGTACCTTTACCGTGGCGAAGCAGTCCAGCCTGTTCGAACAGGGGCTGACCGGCGGACGGACGATCGATATCGAAATCACCGGGCCGGACCTGACGCAGCTGGTCGCCATGGGCGGGCAGACGCTGGGCAAGGTGAAGGGGCTGATTCCCGAAGCCCAGGTTCGCCCCGTGCCCAGTCTCGACCTGTCCAGCCCGGAGCTGCACATTGAACCCCGGCTGATGCAGGCCGCCGAAATGGGCGTCAACACCGTCGACCTGGGCTATACGGTGAATGCCCTGATCGACGGAGCGTTCGCCGGAGACTACTACCTCGGCGGCGACAAGATCGACCTCACGATTACCGGCGAGCAGCATCAGGCCAACAGCACTCAGCAGATTGCTGCCCTGCCAGTGGCAACTCCGCTGGGCCAGCTGGTTCCGCTGACAGCCCTCGCCGACGTTTCGCTCGCCAGCGGACCGGAGCAGATCAATCACCGGGAACGCGTCCGGGCTATTACTATTGAGGTCTCCCCGCCGCCCGACATGGCCCTCGAAGACGCGATGACACTGATTCAGTCGAAGGTCGTCGATGGCACCCTGTCGATCGAACAGCTCAGCGAAGGCTACCAGATCAACCTCGCCGGTACCGCCGACAAGCTGAACGATACCTGGAGTGCGCTGCAGTACAACGTGCTGCTGGCCCTGCTGATTACTTATCTGCTGATGGCCGCTCTGTTCGAGTCGTGGCTGTATCCGCTGGTGATCATCATGAGTGTGCCGCTGGGTGCCGTGGGCGGTATCCTGGGGCTGAACATGCTGAATGTTTTCCTGGCTTACGCGCCGATGATTCCCTTCCTTGGCCTTCCACCGCAGGTGCCGCAGCAGCTGGACGTGCTGACGATGCTGGGCTTCGTGATTCTGATCGGCACGGTGGTGAATAACCCGATTCTGATTGTGCATCAGTCGCTCAATCACATGCGGGAAGACGGCATGAACCCGCAGGAATCGATTCTGGAAAGTGTCCGCAGCCGGATTCGGCCGATCTTCATGACCACCACCACCACGGTGCTGGGTCTGCTGCCGCTGGTGCTGTTTCCCGGTGCGGGCAGCGAGCTGTACCGCGGGCTGGGCAGGCCGGTGCTGGGCGGGCTGGTGATTTCCACGCTGTTTACGCTGTTCCTCG
This sequence comes from Planctomycetaceae bacterium, assembly GCA_020426545.1. Classification (GTDB taxonomy): domain Bacteria; phylum Planctomycetota; class Planctomycetia; order Planctomycetales; family Planctomycetaceae; genus JAGQPV01. The sequence continues at coordinate 368 of JAGQPV010000357.1, read as the reverse complement.
TGCCGACGCTGTTCAGCGTGCTGATGGACCTCCGCACGGCAACCGTTCGCCTGGTCCGTGGTTCCGCGAATACAGCGCCGCGGCACTCCGCTCCGCAGGCGGATCATGAGGAACCCGAGCACCAGCCGGAGCCCGAACAGGTGCCGGTTTCTACCTGACGGACCCACCTGACGGATCCGTCGGGCAGCACGTCCCGGAGACACGACGCGCGTGGCCTTCTCTTCGGCCCCTTCCGCTCAGGGAGGGGCCGGGGGAAGGTCTCCGCCCGCAGAATCCCGCACGGCACGGCATTCCTTTGCCTGATCCACCGCAGGCGAGTATCCTGAAGCTGTTCCTGTACAGTCCCTTCCGGCAGCCTCCGGCAGACA
>JAGQPV010000356.1 GCA_020426545.1 Planctomycetaceae bacterium | reverse complement strand
CGGAGTATCCAACACTGATAATCAGCAACTTATTTTCCATTCTGGCCTTTTCCAGGGCTGCCTCTCCCCAGGGAAACCAATCGACGGGATTGTGGGCGTGCTGCAGCAGATACGGGCTGGAGGTTGTCGCCAGCCGGTTCGGTTTGTGTGCCCCGTCTCCTGCTGCGGGCGGCGTGTCCGCCGCAAAGGCCGGCGCCGGCCAGACGGAGCCGACAGCAGACACTGCCAGGACAGCCAGCAGCAACAGCTGACGCATGCCACAAAGGTCGCGATGCGTGTGGATGAGGGTCATTATTCAGTCTCCACTCGACTCATTCGCTCGGCTGAATCTGCTGCGGGCAGCCTGCGGGAGATTTGGTCACACTCAAGAACGGAATCACCGGTCAAACAGGCCGGCTTCCCTGTTCGGGCGCCAGCCGATTTTCTGCCAGACTCAAACTGTCCGCGGAACACGGCCGACTCGCGGGGAAACCAGCTCAGACGGGCTGCCGGACAGTTTCTTCCGGCAGGCATGATCACACTGTGGAGAGCGGCAGCGGCCCGTTCGTACAGCTCCGCGGTTGAACGCCTCCCCGACCGTAAGACCGGGAAACGAAGGAACCACACCGGTTTGCACATTGCGGAGCAGTCGCCCCGGGGGACTGTTCCCGGGCGGCATTGTAACAGCCCTGTGGCCTTTGCCCCAATTCTGTTTAGTAGTTCCGAGCGACATTCTGGTGTTCATGTAGTCATGTTTTGTGGCGATTGACAGTTGTCTCTGAGACTGCTGATGCGTGACAAGCCGGCCGGAAGTGGCCTATAATTCATGATGACTCCGAAACCGGCGTGTATTGACTGCCTGTTCGGGGACGCTGTTCCCTCCCTCCGCCTGATGCTTCGCCAGCCGTTCTCCTCCGTCCTGCCCTGTACGGGAAACAGTCCGGTTCATCAGGCGAGCCTGTCGCGACTGGAGCGACAACCTGCCGCTGGTCGAACTGTGGCCGGTGCCGGCTGGCACCCGACAGACGATTTCAGGTTGATTCCGCAAGCCAACACCACACCACCCCTCAGGGTAGCTGGAGTCCGGCCGTGCCCCGCCCGCAACTGAAACCCCGCCTGCTGTGGCCCGGACTGGCCTGCCTGGTGCTGGAGAGTCTGCTGCTCTCCGTCACTGTGGCCGGGCCGCCTGTGCTGAAATCGGTTTTCCCGGCGGGCTGCCAGGCAGGCGAATCGACAGAAGTCGTGCTGACGGGCGACGACCTGAAAGAAGCCACCCGCCTGGTTTTCTCGCGAAAAGGTCTTTCCGCCGAACGGCTGGAAAACGGTTCGTTCCGGGTGCAGGCAGCAGCTGCGACCGTGGCCGGCCCGGTCGATGATGCCGTGCAGACGAAGTTCGGACTGAGCGGTTCTCTGCGGTTCATGGTCTCGGCGCAGCCGGAGATTCTCGAACAGGAACCGAATGACGATCTCGCCGCTGTCGAGTCAGAGAGCCCGCCCGCCTGGCCGGTGATCATCAACGGGCAACTGACAAAGGCCGACGTGGACTGGCACCCGTTCGCGGGAAAGCAGGGGCAGCTGGTTTTCATTCGCTGTCGCTCCCGCTCGATCGATGGTTCGGTCACAGCGGCCCTGACACTGGCTCATGCCGATGGTCGCGAGCTGGTTCATTCTCCCAATTTCCGGCCGGAGCCATTCATGACGGCGGTGCTGCCGGAGGACGGCCTGTACGCCGTACGGGTGGTCGATCGGGCCTATGAGGCGAACCCCCGCAGCATCTACCGGCTGGAAATCACCACGGGACCGCAGGTGATCGATGTGTTTCCGCACGTGGTTCAGGCCGGCCAGGCGACCACGGTGACTGTCACGGGGTTTCAGCTGCCGGGGGGAACGCCCGCCGCGACCACTTTGACTCCCGGCCCGGTCTCCGGTCTCTCACCATTACAGCAGCTGACCGTGCCCGTCACCGCGCCCGCAGCGGGAGCAGCCGACGGTGGCGGATGGACTTCACTGCCAGCCCTGTTATCACCGGCCTTCGCCTTCCCGCTGGAGGGAATTCCCGGCTGGCACCGGCTGCAGCTTTCCACAGAGAAGCCGCTTGTGGAAACGGAAACGAAAAATGACTCACCGGAAACAGCCGACAAACTGGCGATACCCGGCACCATGATCGGGCAGTTTCAGAAGCCGGGCGACCTGGACTGGCTGGAGTTCACCGCGAAAAAAGGTGAGAAACTGGCCGTTCGTTCCTCGGCCGACCGGTTCGGTGAACCCATCGATCTGGATGTGACCATCACCGACACGAAGGGCAAAGTCCTCGCCAGCCTCAAAGACGTGGCCCTGCCGAAGGACTGGCCCAAACCGCTGACCTTCACCTCGCTGGATGCCGCCGACGAGTGGGCTGTTCCGGCTGATGGCACCTACCGCATGCTGGTGCGGGATCTGTACGGAGGCAGTATCGCCGGGCCGGGCCGCAACTGGCAGCTCACCGTGGGGACTGTGAAACCGTCCTTCCAGGCGGTGGCTCTGCCAGGCGACGGCAAGAACCCCTTGAGTCTGACGCCCGGAGCCACCACGGCCCCGAAGAACCTGTATGCCACGGTGACGGTGCATCTGGCCCGAATCGGCGGGTTTGATGGTCCGGTGACAGTTTCTGCTGTCGATCTGCCGGACGGACTGACCGCTGCTGATGTTGAGATCGCGAAGGGGAAATCCTCCGGCGAACTGAAGCTGGAAGTCGCCGAAAACTTTGCCCCCGGGACCTCCGGAGTATTGCGGTTTTCCGCGTCGGCCGTCATTGGCGAAGCGACCGTGGAAGTGCCCGTGCGGACAGCCATGCTGCTGCCGGATGGGGCTCCGGCAACGCTCCGCTTCACCGACGGAATGCTGTTTGCCGGCCTGCCAGCCGAGCCGAAGCCCGCTGCCGGGGAATCTGCCGACGGGAAACCCGCCGACAAAGATCAGGGTAAAGACGACGACAAAGCGAAGTAGAGGCCAGACGACGCGCCTGCCGTCCGCTGGACGACGTCCGATTTGCAGAACCACAACGGGAAGCCCGCCCGCATGCCAGGCCGGATCTCCATCATGAACAGTCTTTCTCTCTTCCACCCGCATTGTCACTCGGGCCGGTTGCCGCTGGTGGCGCAGGCCGTGATTGCGGGCCTGCTGCTGACCTCCGCCTCTGCCCCGGCTGAGGAAACCACGGCGACCAGAACGCCCGCGACCGCGGTGGAGCGTCTGTCGCTGCATCCGACGGAAGTTCACCTGGTGGGGCGGGACAGTCGCCAGCAGCTGCTGGTCACCGGCAGTCTGCCGGGCGAACGTCTGATCGACCTGACCCGCGATGCGGTGTACGAGACGAGCGACCCCGGCATTGCCACGGTCGATGAACAGGGCGTGGTGCATCCCGCCGGCAGCGGCACCGCTGTTATCTCGGTGCGGGCCGGTGGAGCCGAGGCCCGGGTACCCGTGCGAATCGAGCATGGAGAAACCTTTCTGCCTGTCGATTTTCTGAACGAGATTGCTCCCATTTTCAGCCGCCGGGGCTGTAACGGGGGCGGCTGTCACGGGAAATCCACCGGGCGGGGTGGTTTCCGGCTGTCGCTGTTTGGTTTCCATCCGGACGATGATTACGAGTTCATTACGCGGGAAAGCCGGGGCCGGCGGGTGTTTCCCGGTTCTCCCGTGCAGTCGCTGCTGCTGCGGAAGCCGGCCATGCAGGTGCCCCATGGTGGCGGCCGCAAGCTGGAACCCGGCGAGCCCGAGTACGAACGGCTGGTCCGCTGGATTGGTTCGAACATGCCGCGTTCCGCTCCCGGTTCGCCCCGGCTGGTCTCGCTCGAACTGGACCCGGCCGAACGCGTGCTGGACTCGGGAAACCAGCAGCAGATGCAGGCTACCGCCATCTATTCCGATGGGTCCCGTCGCGATATCACCCGGCTGGTGGAATTTCGCACGAATAATCCCTCGATTGCCGAAGTCGATCAGCATGGCCTGGTGAGCACCGGCACCCGCACGGGCGAAGCCGCCATCGTGGCGCAGCTGGGCAGCCAGATTGCCGTCAGCCGCGTGGTGGTTCCTCTGCGGGAACGGCAGACGGAGTTTGTCGAGTTCCCCGTGCGGAACTTCATCGACGAACACATTCTCCGCAAGCTGCGGGTGCTGAATGTTCCCCCGGCTCCGCTGGCTTCCGATGCGAAGTTTCTCCGGCGGGCCTCGCTGCAGATTGCCGGCCGGCTGCCGACTGTGGAGGAAACGGAACAGTTTCTGGCCGACACCACACCCGACCGCCGCGAAGTGCTGATTCGCCGGCTGGTCAACTCGCCGGAGTACGCGGATTTCTTCGCTCAGAAGTGGGGCGACCTGCTGCGAAACAAGCGACGGGGGCAGAGGCCGCGGATTCCGGAAACGATTGCCTTTCACCGCTGGATTCGCGACGCGCTGGCCCGCGACATGCCGTACGACGAGTTCGTTACCAGGATTCTGACCGCCACCGGCCCGGCACTGGTCAATCCGCCGGCTCAGTGGTATGCGGAGGTCCGTTACCTGGACCGCTACGTGGATGACACGGCGCAGGTGTTTCTGGGCGTGCGGATCGGCTGTGCCCGCTGTCACGACCATCCCTTCGAGAACTACAGCCAGAACGATTACCACGGTCTGGCGGCCTTCTTTGCCCGGGTCGACCGCAAGGGCGGTTCGGGTGTGGCCGAGCGGCGGGCGGGCGAAACCGTCGTCGTCAAACCAACCGGAACGGTGAAACACCCTGTGACCGGCGAAGTGGTGCTGCCGCAGGGCCTGGGTGGTCCTCCGCTGGAGATCCCCGCCTGGGAGGACCCGCGGCGACATCTGGCGGACTGGATGACCAGCCCCGAGAACCCGATGTTTGCCAGGGCGCTGGTCAACCGCATGTGGGCTCACTTCTTCGGACGGGGCCTGGTCGATCCGCTGGACGACATGCGAACCACCAACCCGGCTGCCAACGAACCCCTGCTGGATGAGCTGTCGCAGTGGTTCATCAGCAATGGTTATCGCATTCGGCCGCTGGTCGAGCTGATCTGCAGCAGCTCTGCGTGGCAGCTCGACTCGGCTGCCAGTGTCGATAATCTGCACGAGCTGCAGAACCATTCGCGGTTCTATGTCCGCCGGCTGCAGGCGGAACTGCTGCTCGATGCGATTGACACGGCGACCGGTTCGCCCACGGGTTACAGCGGCCTGCCGAAGCAGACGCGGGCCATCGCCCTGCCCGATGAAGATTACTCGAACCAGTTCCTGACATTGTTTGGCCGGCCGAAGCGGGAGAGTGCCTGCGAATGCGAACGGGATCCCGCGGCCAGTCTGTCGCAGTCGCTGTACGTCATGAACGACGCCTTCGTCCTGCAGAAGGTCAGCCGGGGCCAGCTGATGAAGGAACTGGTCGCTCCTGTCCCTCAGACGAAACAGGCCGACAGCACGCCGGGAGCAGCGGACGACGTTGCACCGGCGGATATTCGCCGCCAGCGGATTCGTCGCCTGTTTCTGGCTACGTTGACCCGCGAGCCATCTGCCGGCGAGTACGCCGAAGCCACCGCCTGGCTCGACTCGCAGGAGAACCTGAATCAGGCCTGGCAGGACCTGCTGTGGGCGTTGCTCAATACGAAGGAATTCATGTATCTTCACTGATGCGACCGATGAAACAGAAGAGAACAGCCTGCTTCCGCCGGACTACCGGAATCACCGCAAACAGGATGGTCGTACTCAGGCTGCCGGCTGGCAGCCTTTCGGAGACAGAACAGCCATGACACAGAAATCCAGAACCGGCCGGTGCAGCGTGCCGATGAATCGTCGCTCCTTTCTGCAGCTGGGCGGGCTGAGCCTGGGAGCCCTGGCCGGTGGGGCTGCTTCTCCGTCGCTGTCGCAGCTGCTGGCTGCCGAAGCCAATGGGATCCCGGCGGATAACGATTTCAATGTCATCCTGCTGTGGGCCAATGGCGGGCCGAGCCAGCTCGAAACATTCGACCTCAAGCCGCAGGCACCGCTGGAATACCGGGGCGAATTCCGCCCGATCCAGACGAAAGTGCCCGGCATGGAGATCTGCGAGCTGCTGCCCAACCTGGCGCAGATGTCCGACCGGTTCTCGCTGATTCGCAGCCTGTACCACAACCGGAACGAGCACTCGGGCGGAACATGCCGTTTCCTTTCCGGGTACACACCGCGGGCGGCCAACCCGTCGGATGCGGAATATCCGGAGATCGGTTCGGTCGTGGCCGATCACCTGGAAAGCCAGGTGCGGGATATTCCGCTGTTCATCGCCAACACCAAATTCTACGGTGGCGGGCCGGCCTATCTCGGCCCGTCGGTCAGTCCGTTCATTTTCCGTGGCGACCCGAACAGCAAATCGTTCTCGGTGAAGAATCTGTCCGTCAGCGATACGGTGGCCCAGGACCTGGTTCGCCGGAACAGCCTGCTGGGGAAATTCGATTCCTTCCGCCGCGAGC
>JAGQPV010000355.1 GCA_020426545.1 Planctomycetaceae bacterium | reverse complement strand
TAGGCGGCGGGAATGGGGGTTCTGGTCAGTGGAGATGGCAGGCCAGCCTGTTTCGCGGCGACAACTTCCTCGAATTCGGGTTCGGGGCGGACAATCGTCACATCGTAAGTGCCTTCCAGCAGTCCGCTGGCTTCGGGCAGCGAGAACTTTCCGGCAATGACCCGGGCCCGCACGACGGGCTGTTCTTCCTGCGGGTTCTGCGGAATGAACACGATGTCGGCACTGGCCAGCGGTTCGCCGTTGAGGGTGACCGTTCCGGCGACCGGCACCGGGCTGCTGCTGCCGATAGCACCGCAGCCCGCAAGGCACACGGCAGACAGCAGAACGACAGAGTACAGCAGCAGCTTCGACGGCCGGCGGACGGGCTGGCACCGGCTCCAGCGTGTGTCGTGGGTATTCATGAAGGATGAAACTTTCAGCGGAAATCCGTAGGGGGCAGTGGTCGGGGACGAAATTTTCAGGACGGGAGTCAGCACAGGGAAAGAGTGGCCACGGCCAGCTCCTGCTGTGAATCAGACCGGCTGTCCTCAGAATTCGCCCACCACCTCGTTACCGGAACGGGTTGAAAGAGCATTCAGCGTCACCGTGCTGATGTTCTCGCTGATTGTTCTGACTGCTCCGTCCGTCAGCAGGAAGTTCACCGAGCCGGTGTGCATGCTGGTGTAATGCGAGGGCGTGCTGGTTCCGGTGAAGTCGTTCAGCTTGCCGGCTGTATTGCCGAGGGCTGCCCCCGGATAGCCCACACCCCAGCGGGCATAACCCAGTTTCTGCTCGCCGGCCCGGGCGGCACAGCCATACGGGGCTGGTGCCCAGACATAAGATTTGTGGTTGTAGCTGGTTTCCCCCGCTGCCAGCGTGTTGGAGGATCCATCCGTGATGGAAGCCATGCGGGTGGCCGAGTTCGGCAGCCCGGAACCCGGCCAGGTCAGCGGGAAGACGCCATCGGCGGGAGACATGTAGGAACCGGTCCCCTCGTTCAGCAGATAGCTGCTGGGCGAGCCGATTTCATTGCAGGCCACATCCGGCACGATGCGGGTGAGGACCATGCTGGGGCAGAGGAAGGAGGGAATCGGCTGATTCAATGTCGCCGTGTTGGCCGCATCGGAATAGTCGGCCTCGAAGTTGTACAGATTGTAGGTGTTGCCCTGCTCGATGTAGGGCAGCAGAGCAGTGAACCCGCTGACAAAATTCGGCAGCGAGCCCAGCGGGAAGCAGAGGTTGGCATCGTGATAGTTGTGCAGGGCCAGGCCCAGCTGCTTCATGTTGTTGCGGCAGCTGGTCGTGCGGGCGGCTTCCCGTGCCTGCTGCACGGCCGGCAGCAGCAGGGCGATCAGAATGGCGATGATGGCAATCACCACCAGCAGTTCGATCAGGGTAAAGCCACGGCGTGAAGGTGCTGGCGTCGGTCGAGACATACGGCGATCCTGTCTGAAAAAATCAGAGTTCCGGAAATGATGCGTAAAACGTTTGCCGGGGCAGCGGAGGCACGCACTGCAGCGGAGGGAGCTGACGTATCAGGAGCGCGGAGGGAGTTATCAATCGGGTGGATGCAGGCGGGGCAGCGGGGCGGGGAAAATCTATCCGGCTGCAGGGCGGGACTCTGCAGGGAGGAGCCTGGGTGTAATCAGGTCAATAGTGCAGTTCAGTGTACATCGGGGGACAGAAAAACTGCAAGGCTGCGGAAAACAGGACTCCTGATTTTCTTCGGGTGTGCAGTCAGAGGATGCTCCATCGGGATCGGGGGCATCAGGTGGGCGTGCAGTTTTTGTGTGTCGTACTGACTGTTAACCACTTTGTGGGCTACGATTTCGGCCTTGCTGTCCTGCCCCGGCTCTGCACCTCGCGCAGCTGTTCCCCCAACTGGTTAACCAGTTCCGCCTGGTCGGCCTCGCCGGCAATGTTGCGGTCTTCGGCCGGGTCGGCCTGGCGGTCGTACAGCATCTCGGCGAGGTGAGATGCGTTTCTGCCGGTGAATTCCGAGTAGCGGAATCCATCAGTGCGAATCGTATCACCATCGCGATGAACGGAACATCTGGCGTCCGTCTGCTCGCACGCCTCGACGGGACTGCAGCGGCAGTCCCGCCATCATCCCCGGCTGCCGTCGGTGGAGAATCAAAGCGACTCCCGGCCAGTGGTTGGTTGCAGCCGGCACAGCGGTGGACCAGAATGCCGGGTACAGAATCTGTCCACCTGCCGGCCTGCCGCGGAGACCCCTCGATGACAACCAGATTTCGCTTGTCCCTGCGGAATTTCCCGCTGTGGTGCCTGCTCTGTACCGCCCTGCTGCTGGCTGGTTCGCCGGGAATGGTATCGGCTGCCGAGGGACAGCAGGACGGGAAGGCACAGGCCGATCTGCTGGCCGAAGCTCTGGGGTCGGCGATCATCGGCCCGAATCTGGCCTATGAAGAAGTGGCCGATTTCTGCCAGGCCCGCGTGCAGCCGATGCCGGAACTCACCACCGTAGCGGCGTGGGAGAAGTGGATTGCCGGGGTGCGGCAGGAAACCCTGGAGAAGGTGGTGTTCCGCGGCCAGGCGGCAGCCTGGCGGGATGATGAGGCGAAAGTGGAATGGCTGGACGACATCGAAGGCGGGCCGGGTTACCGCATTCGCAAGCTGCGGTACGAAGCACTGCCCGGCCTGTGGATTCCCGCAGTCCTGTATGAACCAACGGAGCTGAAGGGCCGCGTGCCGGTGGTGCTGAACGTGAACGGGCACGACCGCAAGGACGGCAAGGCGGCCGCCTACAAACAGCACCGCTGCATCAACCAGGCGAAGCGGGGCATGCTGTCCCTGAACCTGGAATGGTACGGCATGGGGCAGCTGGCCACGGAAGGGTTCTCGCACTACCGGCTGAACCAGCTGGACCTGTGCGGGGCCAGCGGCGTGGGCACGTTCTACCTGGCAATGTCCCGCGGGATCGATCTCCTGCTGGAACACGAACACGCCGACCCGGAGCGCGTGGCCGTCGCGGGGCTCTCGGGTGGTGGCTGGCAGACGATCTTTATCAGCTCGCTGGATACACGAGTGACACTGGCCGACCCGGTGGCGGGCTATTCCAGCTTCCGCACCAGGGCCCGGTTTCTGTCGGACCTGGGGGACAGCGAGCAGACGCCCGTCGACCTGGCGATGATTGCCGACTATGCCGTGCTGACAGCCATGCGGGCACCGCGTCCCACCCTGCTGACATTCAATGCCGAAGACAACTGCTGCTTCCGGGCCAGTCATGCCCTGCCGCCGCTGCTGGACGCCGCCGTGCCGGTCTACAACCTGTATGGCAAACCGGGAAATCTGCGGTCGCACATCAATGTCGAACCGGGCAGCCATAACTTCGACCGCGACAACCGCCAGCAGCTGTACCTGATGCTGGGCGATCACTTCTTTCCCGGAAAGTCGGATTACACGGCCCGCGAGATTGATTCCGAAGCCGAGCTGAAGACAGCCGAGGAACTGCACGTTCCCCTGCCGGAAGAAAATCTCGACCTGCACAAACTGGCGATGAAGCTGGCGGAAACGCTGCCTGAGAATCCCCGCTTTCCGGGGACTGCAGACCAGCACGCCGCCTGGCAGACGGGAACCCGCACAACACTTCGTGAGGTGCTGCGTCAGCCGCGCGATTCAAAAATCCAGGCGACCGAAGAGCGTAGCGGCGAAATTCCCGGTGCGAAGACGGTGCACTGGAAGCTGCGGGTGGATGACAACTGGACGGTGCCGGCGGTCGAACTCACGCCGCCGGAAACACAGGGAACGACCATCGTGCTGGCCGATGCGGGCCGGGCCTCCGTGGCAGCACAGATTGCCGCACTGCTGCAGGAGAAGCAGCGGGTGGTGGCCGTTGATCCGTACTATCTGGGCGAATCGAAGATCTCGCAGCGGTCGCACCTGTATGCGTTGCTGGTTTCATCCGTGGGCGACCGCCCGCTGGGTGTGCAGGCCGGACAGGTCGCGGCGGTGGCCCGCTGGCTGAAGTCCCGCGGTGATGCCGGCCCGGTCCAGGTGGCAGCGTATGGCCCCCGAACCAGTCTGATTGCCCTGACGGCTGCCGGCCTGGAGGCAAAGGCGATCGACTCGCTGGAACTGCATGAAAGCCGGGGCAGCCTGAAGCAGGTGCTGGAAGCCAATCTGACCGTGGCCGACGAGCCGGAGCAGTTCTGCTTCGGCCTGCTGCAGGAATTCGATATTCTCAAACTGGCGGAACTGGTGGCTCCGCGGTCGGTGGTGTTCGTCAGCCCGAGTGACCGCGTGCGGAAAGAACTGGCCCCGCTGGCTGGTCTGTACAGGACCTTGGGTGCCGACGTGCAGCCGCTGAAGAATTCCGATGAGTAGTCCCGCTGGCGACACGCCTGCCTCCAGTACATCAGGCAGTTCTCCGCTGCGGATGGCCATCGCGGTTGGCGTGGTGCTCTTGGTGGGGATGATCTGCTGGATGCTGAACGACCTGCGGCTGGCGCTGCGGGAATCGACCGCGATGCTGCAGGACAGCCTGCCGCAGATTCTGGAGAACACGCGGCAGAGCACGGAGACACTGGCTTCGCTGTCCGACGACCTGAAGCAGCTGCGGGACCTGGCGGGTTCTTCCACCGTACCGCGGGACCGCAGCCTGGTGCGGTTCGCCGATGGTATCCTCGACCGGGTGGAACAGTCGGGCGGGCAGATCGGCGTGAACAAGCTGATTGGTTCGGGCCTGAAGAATGTCGTTCCGGCCGCGGAGTGGGTCACCGGTGCGCGGAAGGAAGCGTTGTGGCTCACCTTCCGGGCCCGCAGCCGGCGGGAACTGCTGGACCGGCTGTGCCACAGCGGGTTCGGTTCTCCCTGGCAGATTCAGTTCGACGAGGACAAACCGCAGCCCCTCGAAGACTGGCTGGCCGCTCAGGACCCGGAGATTGCCGAGCTGCGGACTGAGGAAGAAGCAGAGACTGCACCCTAGGGGATACAGGGTGGCATGCTCCACGCTTGCGTGGGCATGCTCTGTCGAGCTTCCCTGGCGGCGGCGGCTGTTCCCCGCATGCCCATCCCGCTGTCGCGGCTATGGGCATGGCACACGGAGTCTCTTTTTACATGATGAAAACGCTTTTCTGCAATCAGATGGCCGGTACAACCGGCCCTACTTTGCTGCGGCGATCCTGAACTCCAGCTGCCGGCGAACATCGTTCACCAGGCGGGTGGCAGCATCGGGAGTGGTTGTGTCGCAGTCGATGACCAGAGGCAGTTCGTCGTCGTCCAGGGGCTCGCGATTCATCAGCTGCTGTTCCAGCACAGCCAGGTCCGCATCGGACGCATCGGAGCCATTGGCCGTGCGGGCGGCCACCCGCTGGCGCAGGACGTCGTCTTCCGCCAGAAACCGAATGATCAGACAGGGCACGTTCAGCTGCTTTGCCAGCTGACGGAAGGCGTCCCGCCAGTCGCGGTCGAGGAATGTGGCATCCACAATGGCGGGAATTCCGGACTGCACAACCGCTGTCGCCCGCTGTTCCAGCTGCTCGCGGACCCGGAGGCTGGTTTCCGCGGAGTACATCTCCGCGACCTGCTCTGGCTGCGGGCGCTCTGCGGGCCGGAGGCCATACATCCGCTTGCGCTCCACATCCGACCGGATGCGTACCGCGGGCAGCTGGTCGACCAGCGGGGTAGTGAGTGTCGTCTTCCCGCTGCCCGAGACACCACAGGTGAGAATGAGGGCCGGCAGGTAACTTGAGGTGAACGACTGGCCCAGGTTTACATACTGCTGCAGCTCCTGCCAGTCGGCAGCGGGATCGGCCTCTTCTCCCGCCTGCAGCTGGTCCAGGGCGTTCTGCAGCCGGATGCCGGCCACCTTGGCCCGTACCATGGCGCGGTACAGCAGCTGGAACCAGACAGCCGGCAACGCGGAGTACGAGTCCGTCCGTTCGACCCAGCGGTCGAGCAGTCGCCAGCCGAGTGCCGCATAACCGCGGGCAATCAGGTCCATCACGGCGAAGCATACATCGGAGAAGATATCGATCCAGCGGAATTCCTCGTTGAATTCCACACAGTCGAAAATCACCACGCGGTCCTCTTCCAGCAGCATGTTCTGCAGATGCAGGTCGCCGTGGCATTCGCGAATCCAGCCCTGCTCGTAGCGGCGGCGGAATAAGGGTTCGAGCTGTCGAAAACCTGCTTCCGTCAGATGATTCAAGTGCGCGACGGTGCGTTCCATCTGTTCCAGCTGACCGGACAGAATGCCGTGAGCGCTGCCTTCAGGCTGACTGCCGAGGTACTGTGCGAGTGATTGAAGCACCGGGCGGAGGTGCTCGAAGTTGCCGCGGGTCGCTGCCAGGACGCTGGCGGGAATACCCAGCGGCGAGCCGGTCGGGGCCGGAGGAATCGACAGGTGGAAGTCAGCCAGTTCCTCCGCGAGCCGGTCGATGTGATGCGGCTGGAGCCGGCCTTCCTCGCAGACATGCAGCAGCAGGGCTTCCTGGGGAAACTGCCGCATGTGGAC
>JAGQPV010000354.1 GCA_020426545.1 Planctomycetaceae bacterium | reverse complement strand
GTCGATGTCCCCGGAGTCCTCTGGATTATTGAACATCAGAAACAGAAAGGCGACGGGAAGCCCTGCGATCACCACGAAGAAGACCACGACCCCGTCCATTCCACGGATTCCGGTCAGGTATGCCGCGAAGCCCAGGGTCAGCAGCGCACCCAACGAGAGCGACTTGAAGTTCGGGATCTGATTGATGGTCATCACTGGGCGTCCTGCGGCAGGTTCGCAAACGCGAGGCACGACGAAATGAGAAGAAGAGATGGCCGGTTCAACCGGGGCAACGATGTGAAGACCACGCCCGTCGTGCCTCCGGGACGTGCCACACGGGAGAATGCTTCGTGGCTCAGGTGGGGCAGGCCCACGCTTGTGTGAACCTGCTCATTCCTGGATCGACGTCAACATGCCCATCCCGCTTCGCGGTGATGGGCATGGCACCCGGAATCTGCTCTGTCTCCGAGGGTGACTACTCCGCGGCGGACTTCAGCTGGAGCACGGCGTCTGTTGCGTCGCCGCCGACGGTGACGGGCACTTCCCAGCGGCTGGTCTGCAGTTTGCACAGCCCGCCCTTGCCTTCGCGGCAGTAACCGTACTGCACGGTGAAGGTCAGCGTGCTGCTGCCGGAGGTGGCGGCCAGGGGCAGGCTGCCGATCAGGCGTCCGTCCTCGGTGATCGTCAGCTTGTGCCGCTTGCCGGCCACAGCCGCCTCGACCAGGGCGCCGCCTTCAGCCTCAGCCACCTGCCAGCGGGCCGGATACAGAGCGTTCAGCTTGTACTCTTCGGGCAGGGTGACGGAAATCTCCACCTGCACCGGCTTGCCGGCTGCCACGGCCTGTGGTTCGACTTTCTCGGCCTGCGGGCCGCTGGCCTCGACGGCGGCGGTGCCCGGCGGTTCCGGAGGGGTCAGCCCCTGGACCACGAACTCGGTGGTCTTTCCGGTGGTCAGATCGGACTTGAGAATGCGGTGATTGTTGGTATCGGCGATGAACAGGGTATCGCCCAGCACTTCAATGCCGGCCGGTTCGTTGAACTGCAGCGGATCGAGGCCGTTGCCGGTTTCGCCGGTGCCCAGCAGGGTGCTGGCCGCGGCCCCCTCGTCGCCGAAGGTGATCTGCCTGATCTTGTGGTTGTAGGCATCGGCCGCGAGGACGGTGCCGTTCCACACGGCCACACACAGCGGATGCTGCAGACGGGCCTTGCCGCCCACGCCATCGACATCGCCGAACTCGAACAGCGAGCGGCCCTGCGGGAGATCCGAAGCACCCACCAGTGTGGTGACTTCGCCGTCTTTCCCCAGACCGATCTGCCGGATGGCGGAGCCTTCACTGTCGGCCACGAACAGCACCTTGCCATCGGTCGCCAGTCCCGAGGGCTGAGCCAGGGCGGCTTCCATGCGAGGACCGTTCAGAATGTCTTCCCGTCCCGAACCGGCGAACACGCTGAGTGTGTCGCTGCCGGGAGTATGGGCCCAGATCTGATGCGGCCCGGCCATGGCAATGTACAGGGTGCCGTTGACGTGCAGCAGATCCCACGGGCTGTTCAGTGCGGTTTCCCGCAGGGTGGACGGCGGACGGCGGTCGCGGGCCTGTTTACCGGTCCCCGCCAGCGTGGAGACGGTTTTCTGCTCCAGGTCGACCGTGCGGATCAGGTGGTTTTCGGTATCGGCCACATACAGCGTGTTGCCGATGAGTTCCATTCCCTGCTGATGATCGAAGGAGGCCTCCGCCCAGGAGCCGTCTTCCGCACCGATCCGGCCGGAACCGATGATGTCGATCAGCTTGCCGTCGAGAGAGCTGATGACGATCCGGTTGTGGTTGCTGTCGGAGATGAACAGCCGGCCGCCGGCCTCATCGGCCAGAACCTTGCCGGGGAACCGCAGCGGCGTGGGTTTGAGGCGATTGGCTTCCAGCTCGAAATGGACGGGTGTTTCATCGAGGGTGCCCTTGGCCCGGTGATAGGCGATCAGCTTGCCCAGCACGACATCCAGCAGCTCGCGGTTGCCTTCGCCGGAGATGTAGCCGCAGTAGTACCCTTCGGGGTCGAGCAGGACGAGCGTCGGCCAGGCGCGGGCACCGAACTTCCGCCAGACGGTCATTTCGGCATCGTTGATGACCGGGTGGGCAATCTCATACCGCTGGATGGCCCGGCGGATGTTGCCGCTTTCCTTCTCATTGTCGAACTTGGCCGAATGCACGCCGATGACCACGATTTCGCGGGCGTACTTCTCTTCAAGGAATTTCAGGTCGGGCAGGACGTGCATGCAGTTGATGCAGCAGTAGGTCCAGAAATCGAGCAGGACGACCTTCCCGCGAAGATCCTTCATGGTGATCTCGCCGGACGTGTTCAGCCAGCCCACGCCACCATCCAGGCTGGGTGCTTTTACCCGGTTGGGGAACGGGTTGGGCGGAAGATCGTCCTTCATGTCGCCCTCTTCGGTCTTCTCAGCCTTATCAGCCCCGGCTTTGGGGTCGGTCGCGTCTTTCCCGGTGTCGGCCTCTGCGGCTGTTCCCGATTCCGCTGTCTGACCGGGTTTCTGCTGTGCAGCGGGCTTGTCATCGCTCGATTCCCCGGCCTCAGCAGCTGCCAGGCCCGGGTTCTGAGCGGTACAGCCGGCGGACAGGCCGGTCGAGCAGATCAGCAGCACCATGGCCCAGGCCAGGCGGCAGCGGGATTCTGCCGGTAGCAGCCGGGAAAAAAACTGCGGCCGAGCGGCCCGTGATGTGCTGGAGGAAAGAAGCGCACAGCTGGCAGGGCGGGATTTCCAGGGGGCGGACATGCAGACAACCTCGGAGGGAACGAACGACTGCGGCGTGGCCGGCATATTGTAAAATGTACCGGATGTTCTGTCTGATCCTATCACACCAGCTGCAGTGATCCAATGAATCGTGCGGTCGGAATCCATTCTGACCTCTAAACCGGGAAAGCGGACACCGCGCTGGCTGCGGGTTCTGCCGGACATCCGAGAGCCGTTCAGCCGGACTGACCCGCGCAAGTCGTCTCACTGCCAGCCGTTAAGCGAAGACATTGACAATCTCGCTTGACAGTCCTAACCTTCAGCAGAGTAGGTGGACGATGGAACCCTGCATCAGAAGGCCCGACGAATTTTCTCGGGACCCCTGTTTTTCCATGCTGACAAACCCAGTGCGGGAGACCGGATTTCACTGACTGACTGTCCCGCCCTCCCGATAGACTGACTGCCGGGGGTTCCTGCTCCGTCCGCTCAGCCTCCCGCTCAAATGACCTGAAACTGCCCCCGGGCCAGACTGCCGGCCCGCTGGCGTGTCTCTTAATTTATCCAGACTGCCGGCATGGCGATTTCTGATCGGCTGCCGTTGGTTTGCTCCGGCCCGGCCTGTTTCCACCTGAACTCTGGTGCAGCAGAACGGCGGGCGAGCAATGTCTGCCAGCCCTGGCTGGCGGCAGAAATCCCGCCTTCAGAAATACAGACCACAGCCGAACCAATCTGAACGATCGTGGGTGTGCATATGCCAGATACATCGTTGCTGTCCCGACTTTGGTGCCGGTGGAGCGTGTTCACGTTTGCTGTTGTGCTGCTGGCCGGGGCCTCATCCTCTGCTTCCGCTCAGGACAACGAGTGGGCCAGAAAAATGTTCGATGTGGACCGGGTCGACTTCGGCGTCGTGGCCCGGGGTTCAGATACGGTGAAGCGGGTGAAAATCCGCAACCTGTACAAGCAGGTCGTTCATATTACCGATGTCCGCACCACCTGCGGCTGCTCCGTGGCCCAGCCGGACAAGACCACGCTGCAGAGCCTGGAAGAGTGCGTGGTGGAAGTGAAGATGAACACCCGGAAATTCACCCGGCGGAAAGACTCCAACCTGGTGGTCACCTTCGACGCCCCGCTGGCGGCCGAAATCCGGATTCCGATCAGTGCTTACATTCGGACCGATGTCGTGCTGACACCGGGTTCGGCCACCTTCGGCACGGTCGATCAGAGTGAAGGCGGCACCGTCACGATTGATGTGGCCTATGCCGGTCGGGATACCTGGCAGATTCGCGAAGTCAAATCCGCCAGCGAACTGCTCGAAGTGAAATCCACGGAAACCCGCCGCGAGAACGGCCGGGTGAACTACAACCTCGTGGTTTCCGTCAAGCCGGGTGCCCCGGTGGGCGATTTCCGCGAGCAGCTGGTGCTGATTACCGACGACACCAGCAGCCCCGAAGTTCCTGTCCTGGTGGAAGGAACCGTGGAAGCCGATGTGACGGTGACTCCGCCGGTGCTGGCTCTGGGCGAACTGACCCCCGGCCAGACGAAGTCCGTGCGGATCGTCATCCGGGGCCGCAAACCCCTGATGATCGACCGGATCGAACGGGATTCCGCCACGGGTGGCTTCAAAGTCCGCCTGCCGACTTCGGCCAGCCGGGTCCACGTGCTGCCGCTGACGGTGACCGCTCCGGAAACACCCGGCAAGTTCGACGAGCAGTTCACCGTGACCATCGAGGGCCGCGAGGAACCTGTCACCTTCCGGGCTTATGGCAACATCACCGGCGGCACCAACTGATCGCCCGACCGGAAACAGCCTGCCCGGTGGCATGCTGAACACCTCCGGATGAACACCGCTGGAACCCTGCGGCCTGCTGAATCTTCGATCTGCCCGTGCTGCCAGCGCAGCGCGGGCAGTTTTTATGCGCTGACATTCCCGGTGCGGCAGCCGTCTGGCGGGCCGTTCCCGGAAAGGCAGGCCCCCGGCAGCAGCCCGCGCTGTTCACTGGCGAAAGGGAACCGGCCGAAGCTGCCGTTCTGCCGACGGGCGACCGGACCGCACATCAGAATTCCTCTGTCCACGGGAATGCGGCCATCTGGCTGTTCGTCGGAGCCGCGCGTCTGCTATACTCCGCCGATTCGTTCGTCTTCGCACCTCGAAACTGGTCGGCATGTGCCCGGCTGGCGAAGCGGCGGACACCTGGTAAACCCTGCAACGCCGCCGGCGGGCTCTTCAGCAGCGCCAGCGGTTCGGCTGTCCCGTGACCGGCAAGTCCTGGCTGGTACGGCTTTCAGTCTTTGCAGGCCCTCGGAACTGGACACGTCTCGGCTATGGTTGATCGGAACCTTATTCGGCAGTTCTCCGTTGATGATGAACAGCTCGAATCCATTCTCGGCGAAACCTTTACAGACCCGACTGCGACCGACGAACAGATTGTTGATGCTCCGGACATCAATCAGATCGTCAACGGAAGAATTCTGCGTGTCGAAGGCGACGAAGTGCTCGTCGACATCGGCTACAAGGCAGAAGGGGTGGTGCCGATCGATGAATGGTCGGAGGATGAAGAACCTCCCGCACCCGGCCAGGACGTTCAGGTTCTGCTGGAAGAGGTCGAAGACGATTTCGGCCTGATTCTGCTCTCCAAGCGGAAGGCCGACCGCTTCCGCGAGTGGGAAAAGATTATCGCCACTCATGCCGAGGGCGATGTGGTCACCGGTACGGTGGTCCGCAAGATCAAAGGTGGTCTGCTGGTCAACATCGGCGTGAACGTGTTCCTGCCGGCCAGTCAGGTCGATATCCGCCGTCCGCGGGATATTGCGGAATACATCAACCGCGATATCGACTGCGTGATCCTGAAAATCGACGAGTCCCGCCGGAACATCGTCGTCTCCCGCCGCAAGCTGATCGAAGACAAGCGGCAGAAGATGAAGGAAACGCTGCTGTCGGAGATCGAGGAGGGCCAGGTCCGCAAGGGAACGGTCAAGAACATCGCCGACTTCGGTGCGTTCGTCGACCTGGGCGGTATCGATGGTCTGCTGCACATCACCGACATGAGCTGGGGCCGTATCAGCCACCCGTCGGAGAAGGTGAAGATCGACGAAGAGATCGATGTGATGATCCTCAACATCGATCGCGACAAGGAGAAGATTGCCCTGGGGCTGAAGCAGATGACGCCCAGCCCGTGGGACAATGTGGCCGACAAGTACCCCGTCGAAAGCCGCGTGACGGGCGAAGTCGTCAACGTGATGTCGTACGGTGCCTTCGTCAAGCTGGAAGACGGCATCGAAGGTCTGGTTCACATTTCCGAAATGTCGTGGACCCGCCGCATCAGCCATCCTTCGGAACTGGTGCAGATCGGCGACCAGGTCGAGGTGGTGGTGCTGGGCATCAACCGCGACAAGCAGGAAATCTCGCTGGGCATGAAGCAGACCCAGCCGAACCCGTGGGACCACGTGGCCGAGAAGTACCCGCCGGGTTCCATCATCGAAGGCAAAGTGCGGAACCTCACCAACTACGGTGCATTCATCGAGCTGGAAGAGGGTGTCGACGGCCTGCTGCACGTCAGCGACATGTCGTGGACGCAGAAGATTTCGCACGCCAACGAGGTGCTGAAGAAGGGCGACGAAGTCCGCTGTCAGATCATCTCGGTCGACGAGGACCGCAAGCGGATTGCCCTGGGTCTCAAGCAGCTGAGCGACGACCCGTGGGAGACAACCATCCCCGAGAAGTACCAGCCCGGCACCGTGGTGACC
>JAGQPV010000353.1 GCA_020426545.1 Planctomycetaceae bacterium | reverse complement strand
GATCCATATACGGTCGCTCGTGTTTCACCATCCACATTGCGTAACGCAGCAGCACTTCGCGTGCATAGTGGTACGTTTCGCGGTCGTGTTCAGCCTGTTCGCACCGCCGCAGATAGTCTGCCAATGCGTGCAGAAATATCGTATAGGACCAGCGACTCTCCGCGTCACTCAGGTTCTGCTGCTCCAGGTCTTCATCGGGATGCGAGACGCGGCGGATCAGCTGCTCGGCATAATCCCGGAAGTGCGGCTGTCCCGTCAGACTCCAGCCGTTCAGCAGCGCCACGATGGAATTGGCTGCGCATCGGCCGGCTCCATTCTCCGACGCAAAGCCCGTCGGCGATGAACTGAGAAGTCCGAGCAGATGCCGATCGCCGCAGTCCATCGCCAGGACCCAGTCCGCCAGCTGGATCACGGCCAGACGGGAGCGGCGGTCTCCCGTCAGCCAGTGATACAGCAGCAACCCTGAACTGTAGTTGTGGGCCGCGCCGGGACCACCGCCAGAACAGCCCGTGCCGCGGGAATACGTGCGGTGTGTTGCCATGCCGCATTCGACGTAATGATCGGTATGCCAGAACAGACCACCGTTGTAAGCCGCCTTATCGCGGTCGGTATGGTACAGATCGATGTCCAAAATATGCCGGGCCAGCGGATCGGCGAGATTCCACCAGTGTTCGTCACCACTGATGACAAACTGAATCAGCATGCTGTGCAGCACATCGTACTGATTGTTGTAGTGGGAAATGACCGGATGAGGACCGTTGTAGAATGCCTGCTCATGGTCGGCCCACAGGTCACCGTAGTTCCGCCAGCCGAACTCATCAATCACTTCGCGCTTGGCGAAAAAACTGTGTTCGCCGTCCACCGCGGCCTGCACAAACTGAAGCACTTCACTCGATACTTCATGAGCTGCAGATGTCGCCCCGTGTCCTACAGGCAGAATACCGGCGTCGGCCATCGTAGCGGGTAAAGGCACAGCGACGGGGGGGCGATGAACCCAGCGGAGCCTCTCAATACCTTCCTCGCCGCCGCCTGTCATATCGAACCAGACCGTCCGCGTGTACTGTTCGCCGGCCTGCAGCTCGTGGAGGTCTGACGTCCGAGTTGGCCACAGTCCGACCTGCAGTTCGTCGCCCTCGACTGTGATGGAACCAGGAAACTTCTGCCAGAAGTCGGTCAGAACGCAGGCAACTGTCGTATCGCCTGCAGTCACTGCGACCACCGGCGATGCCCTTCGGCCCGTGTGCTCTCCGCTGGAAGTTCGCACGCGATACCCGCGGAAACTCAGCGGAACGCGACCCTCGCGGTTCACATGATTCCGGCTGTTCCAATTCTCGCCGCCGCTGGAGTCCTGGTACACATCAAGGTGACTGGCTGTTTCATTAACCTGGCCATCACACGTTTCGACCCATCGAATGTTCGCGGCCTGCCCCGGCAGAATGTACTTCAGGGAGAAGCCTTTCAGGAATCGGCTCCCGGGATCTCCGAGGTCCCAGAAGCCTCCCCGGTGCCGGGCTCTTCCCGGGTTGTGCAGGGTGATCTCCAGGCGAATCAGGGAAGTGCGAGGAAAGATACTCAGCTGCGCTTCGAAGCGAATTCCGGACCAATGTCCCACGGTCCCCGAGAGAAGGACATCGGTCACCACGGGGCCGCTCCGCAGAACGCAAACGCTCTCCGCAGCCGCCGACCAGTCTCGCCCCTTCGAAGATGTTCCAGTCAGAGTCCAGCTCCCGCCGACAGTACCGTCGGCCAGCCGATACCACAGCAGAACGTCGCTGTTCTCCGGGACGACGTACTCGCCGCCATCCGTAGCGATCCGCAGGCCGTCCGCATCTCGGGCGGGAGGAGGCTTCGGCTGACTGGCCCTGCTGCCAAATCGCAGCTCCACAGGTTCGCATGCAGCCAGATTGAGCAATCCGCTGACCAGCATGCAGTGGACGCTTCCGTCGTGCCAGTTGCTCAGCACGTCGCACTGCGTCGGCAGCCGGCGTCCCGTCGCGTCATACAGAAACCAGCGGTCGCACTGATCGGCAGTCACCGCCCCGGCGGCAAACGGGACGCCAGTCTGAATCGGTACCGCGACGGCTGCTGCTGCCATCTCGGGCTGGACGATCCGCAGCGGCACTGACAGAGAACCGCTGCTCATGATCCAACCGTGCCATCTGCGGAGACGTACTGCGTGCTGCCGGACGACTCGGAATCGTCAGATGCCTGCTTGTCTGAAGTTGCCTGTGGGAGACCCGCTCCGCTCGGCTGTCCGCCAGCGGTGCCCCGGCCCGCCTTCAGGTGAATCAGCCACCCCAGCAGCGGCACCAGCAGCCGTCGCCGTTCCTGCATCGGTCCGTAACGTCGGAACAGCCCATCCACACATCCCGAAAGTACTGCATCAGCGGTTTCCGTCTGCCCCAGATCCCGTTGCACGCAGTACATGTAATACACATGCCGGAAATACTTCATCCAGACCGCGGCCCACCTCTTCCGTCTCCGCAACAGGCCATAATGTTTCCGCAGCAGCAGCATGAGATTCCGACTGTCGAAATACCGCTGCAGCGGTCGCCCTTCCCGTTGAAAGCTGCTCGATCCCTTATGCCAGACTAGGACCTCGCTGACGATGCCCAATTGAAACCCCGCACTGCGAGCTCGCAGGCAGAAGTCCGACTCCTCATGGATCAGGAAAAACTTCTCGTCAATCAGTCCGATCCGTCGGAAGACATCAGCGCGAATCAGCATGCAGCAGCCAAATACGATCTCGGTCGCGACCACCTGCGGCGGACTCGCCTCTACCTGAGGTATACATTGTCGGCGGAAAAAGCCGGCGTCCTCCGGATCATCGAATATGCAGCCATCCATATTCACGACGTCAGGCTCATCCAGATAGCACACGACACAGCCCAGGATGCCATAATCGGGCGCATTATCCGCAGCGGCCAGCATTCGTTCGACAAACAGCGGAGAGACAACCGTATCATTATTCAGCAGCAGAACGTAATTGGCTCCCGAGGCCAGCGCCGCTTCAATGGCCTGGTTGTTTCCGCCCGCCCAGCCGGTATTCGTTTCACTGCGGAGGGTCTCGACCCACGGATACGCCGCCTGCAGCTCCTCCGCCACCGGCGGCTGCGAGCCGTTATCGACCACGCGAACCCGCACGTTTTCCCCAACCAGCGGCTGCATAGAATCCAGGCAGCGTCTGGTGTCTTCCATCCCGTTATAGTCAACGAGAATAATGTCCAGCACACGGTTCATCTTGGTCGAAGGCTGTTCCAGGTCGCAGAAGTGATGTCTCTGCTGTGGTGACTGGCGGGAAAGAACTTCAGCTGCCCCGCAGCCGATTCGCCGCGGAAACCACAATTGGAGGGGTCACGGCTTTGATCACGCTTTTCGCTGCACCGCGCAGCTTCCGCAGACGGCTGGTTTCGCTCACGCCAGGACGCTGCCGGAACAGCGTGGAATGAGTTTCCTGTCCTGACTCAAGCTCGTCGGCGGGACGCCCGTTGGTGTAGTAGTACAGTGCCAGGGATTTGCGGCTCATGCCCTGCGGGCAGCGGAGCGGTTCCGGGTGGCCGTGGAAGGTGTTCGAGGTGGTCGTAAACACCACCAGCCGGTTGAAGACAGGCAGAATCCGCCGCACGCAGCGGGTCATCTCCCGGTCCCACAGTTCCAGGTGTCCGCCGTATTCCTCCCGCCAGTCCTGATTCAGATAAATCAGCGCATTGAGCCTCCGGTCGAGCCCGGTTGGCCCGTGACGATTGAAATCCGCATGGACCTTCAGGAACCCGCCCGGCCGGATCTCGTGGTGTCCGCCGCCCTCGAAATGCGGGTCGGGAATCAGGTTGCGGATGCCAGTCAGCTCTTCCAGAAAATGGAGGAACGGCTCCGAGTTCAGGTACCGCATCAGGTGTGCCGTCAGCGGTCCGAACTGCAGTTCGCCCACAGAGGCCAGCTTCTCTTCGTTCTCGTTGCTCATTCGCTGCACGTCGCCGCCACCCCGTGCCAGGGATGGCGTCTGATTCAGAACTTCCCGAAGCAGGGCAGCGTCAAAGAAGTCGTCTAGAGCGATGTGCGGAAACGGCTCCGCCGTCACATACTCGGCGTGCCGTTCGCGGCCCAGTTCGGCCAGTTCCGTCGGCGCCAGAGATACAAAATCGGGACCGGAAAAGCTTTCCAGTTCCCACTGCTCGGCAGCGTCTGTGGTCGTTGCCATCATGTCCGCTCATTCTCAGAAGTGATGTATCCAGCCCTTCACGATGGTGAAGGCTCCTCCCTGCGGGTACGAAACAGAGAGTCCAGTGCATCCTTGCAGCGAAGTGCCAGCCCAGGCAGCAGCAGCCAGCCGAACGACTCCGGCAGCGGACCATCGGGCTCCAGTTCCCGATAGAACTCTCGACACCGGCGGACCACATCATGCCTTCGATTCCAGAACGCCAGATCGTGCGCTTCGACAAGCTGGGCCGACAGCAATTCCCGCACGGTTAGGCATTCGTCAGCAGAAAATCCATCCTCGTTTTCCAGAAACCAGCCAAACCGCGACTCCACCGACCGCAGCCGGAAATCCGGAGCCTGAGTCTGAGCATTCGCTGAGACCCGGTAGCCGGTCAGCGGTTCAGCAATTCGCACAAATCGACCGTGACTTCGCAGCCGGGCGAAGAAGATCATGTCTTCAGCGTGCCGCGTTTCTTCAGGAAATCGCACCCGCCGGGCAATGTGCGTACGGACCAGAGCCGAAGTTGTATTGACTGTCGCATCTGACAGGCAGAGCATATATGGCAGGAAGTCATCCCGCTGATGATATTCCGGACGGGAAACCGTTCTCAGTCGTAGGCTTCCCCGGAACTGATAGAAGTCGGTATACACGCAGACGAGGTCGCTCGTTTCCTTCGTCGCCATCCCGGCCTGCCGGGCGAGCTTATCCGGCTCCCACAGGTCGTCGGCATCCAGCAGGGCCGTCCACTCGCCCCGGGCTTCGTCCAGTCCCCGGTTGCGGGCGACCGACTCACCCTGGTTCTCCTGCCGGATCACGCGAACCGGCTCTCCGAAGGAGGCGGCGATCTCTCCCGAACCATCGGTCGAGCCGTCGTCCACCACGATGATTTCCAGCGGAGGCAGCGTCTGCGTGAGGACCGATTCCAGCGTCTCCCGCAGCCAGGCCGCGGCGTTGAAGCAGGGGATGACGACGGAGATTGTGGATAGGTGTGAATCAGGCACGAATAAGGTTCTCGGTGACGACTGTCATTGCATATGCCTCCTTCAGTCGGCCAAGCTTTCAGGGTCCAGCGAAGAAGATCGTTTCGCCGGTATGCGAGGATCAAGAGCGACAACAAGTGAGTCGCTCAATGTGGTCCAAATGACTTCATGCGCCAATCGACTTACACACCGATTGTGCATATCTGCCCATACGCCCCCAGACGCGAGTGATAACCCAGCGTACTGCAAACCCTGCATCTGCCAGTACCCCCTTGACCCCTCTGTCGGTAAGTATGCATCGCAATGTCAATCCAGCATCGGGGCTCAGTATTGCAGGGTGCCGATCCGCTGAATCAAACAGCTCATTCGCGAGATTGCCAGCATGAAGTACCTGAATCCAGTGCCTGCCGTTATCTATTTCGATGACTGATCCATGTGCAGGAGCATTGTTATGCCTGAACGATATAACCGACCGTATATCTGATGGCGGGGAGATCCAGCTGATAAATGGATTATACGGAAGTGATATGCGATACACGGCACCATCTTGATACTGAAATCCACCCCTTAGATCGACAAAACCATCTCCAGCTTTCAGGGCGACGCTCTGCACTGTTCGGATGAATGATGAGCCGATCATGTCGTCACTGTCGAGACGTGAGGTAATAACGCGATCATGCTTGCCCTGTGAATGCTCTTTAATTGATCGGTCCACGACTTCGTCATCAAACCCGTCTACAAACACTGCGTTGAACTGGGGAAGGACACTCCACTCTTCGACCTTTCGCCGCAACCACCCAGGTGTGCTGCTGTCGAAAAATACAAGCCATATAAAATTGCCACATTTCTGCCTGCGGACGGATGGCCAGCAGTAGCGTTGAAACAGATCGACGCGTTTCTCGAGCCATTCCTTGTCCTGGTAGTGGTTGGCTGCACCAAGGCGAGCCATGAATGGCTGGCGTACATTGAACCGCGTTATGAGAAAGTGATGCATTGGACGTTTCGCTCGGATCGGAGAGTGCAGTGTAATGCGTTCCTCTATGTGCGCAACCTGACTCCGCGAACGACACCACGAAGCTTGTAGTACTCCAGCCATGCTTCGAAAGCCGTACGACGACTCGCTGTTACACTACGCCACCAGGCACAGGCGTACTTCTCCGCCGAAAGTCGCCACATCCAGCGTGGAACACCGAACAGCCGCGGCGTATTGTCCTGGAAGTCGAGCCCTGCTCGAATAGCATGTCGCCGGGCCCGCTGGAGAGCCCATCGCAAAGAACAGCGATCCTGTGGCACAT
>JAGQPV010000352.1 GCA_020426545.1 Planctomycetaceae bacterium | reverse complement strand
CCGCACCTGGTCTTCCAGCTCGTGATCGGGCTCTTCCACACAGGCCACCAGCAGCATGTCGTCATCGGCGAACAGCGGAAGAATCCGGTTCCGCTTGACGAACTGCCGGGGGAAGAGGTCCAGCATGTCGTCGTCGGGAGTCATTTCCGACAGATCGACAAACGGCCGCTGCAGTTCCTCGGCATAGGCCATCGTCGCCTGCTCGAGACTGCACATCTTCAGCTGCACGACGGCATCCCGCTGCGACAGACCGCGGGGGGCGGCAAACTCCTCGGCTTCGCGGGCCTGAGCCCGGCTCAGCACACCGGACGTCACCAGAGCCTCCACCGTCGACCGGGCCTGACCGCTCCCGTCATCCTCAAACTCACGGCCCTGGGATTCGTCGTATTCCCGCTTTCGCTCGGGGTCGGTCAGCACCAGCATCACACGGGCCAGTTCGTTCAGCAGCTCCTGCGACTGAACGGAATACTTCCCGGTGGCGTACTTCCGCACGTGCGCATTGAGCGTGCGGTAATTCTTGCGGATCTTCGCCGCATCATCCTCAAACTGAACCAGCCGCAGCAGCGTGTAATGATCCGGAGGACGGGGCCCATCCGGAATTCCAAGCCACTCGGAATAGACATCCACTGAGGTTCTCCTGCACACCGTGTGCCGCAAACGGCACACGGCCCTCCTGTCTGACTCACCAGCCCGGCAGGCCAGATTACTCGACGCTGTATTCCGTTGCCAGCCGCTCGAAGGCTTCCATGCCCTGATCGTTCAGGCCGGAATCACGCACGATCTCCGCCTTGGCTTCCTTCTGGCTGGTCAACTCGCGGGCCGTCGCGCTGATTCGCCCGTTGGCGTCGTAACTGTAGGACACCTCCACCGGCGAGCCTTTGGGCAGGTTCGGCGGCAGATCGACCACGCGGAAATCGCCAATCTGGGTGCAGGCATCCGGGTCGGATGCTTCGCCTTCCAGAATGTAAACGTGAATCCGCTGCTGGTTGTCGCTCGTGGTGACAAACCGCTGCGTCTGCGTGAAGGGAATCGCCGTGTTCCGCGGAATCATGATGTGATTCATCTTCCGCGATTTGTCCTCGGGATTGGTCACCTTCACACCCAGCGAATGGGAGTTCACATCGCTGGTCTTCACGTTCCGCAGCCGCTCCATCACGGCTTTGGCCATCCGGCCGGAACCACCCGTGGCGCGGGCTTCCAGGATCGCGGCGTGAATGGCCGCACCCTTCGCCACCGCCTCTTCGGCAATCACGCCCCGGCTCGGTTTGCGACCGCAGATCTCTTCCATCATCTTCTCGACCACCGGCATGTAGGTCGAACCACCCACCAGCAGCAGGTCGGTCAATGTGGACGGGTCCACTCCCGACTGCTGCAGCACCAGTTCGGTCGTGTCCCGCGTCCGCTGCAGCAGGTCGCTCGTCATCCGCTCGAAGTCGGTCCGCGTCAGCGAAACCGTCAGCGTCTTACCCTTGTGGTACACGTTGATCGGCGTCTGGCCGGCTTTGGACAGCTGCCTCTTGGCCCCTTCGCAGGCCTGCTCGAAGTTCCGCATCGACTCGGGGTCGTCGCGGGGGTCTTCATTGAACCGGCGTTTGAACTGCTCGGCGATGTGGTCCACGATCCGGCGGCTCCAGTCCAGCCCGCCCAGCATCACGTCACCGTCGGTGGCCAGCACGCGGAACTGCGTCGGCGTGTAGCTCACCACGGTCACGTCGAACGTACCACCACCCAGGTCGTACACCAGAATGGTCTTCTCGTCCTGAGACACATCCGTCCGGCCCAGCTCGCCCTTCGTCCAGGCATAGGCCAGGGTGGCGGCGGTCGGCTCGTTGATGATATCGACCACATTCAGCCCGGCGATCTGCCCGGCATCCTGCGTGGCCTTGCGGCGAACGTCGTTGAAGTAGTACGGAACGGTAATGACCGCATTGGCAATCGGCCCGATCCGCGCCTCGGCATCCTGTTTCAGCTTCTTCAGAATCAGCGCGGCGACGAATTCAGGGGTCAGCTTCTTCCCCTGGTAGACGACGTAATAGTCGCTGCTGCCCATTTCCCGTTTGACCGCTTCCACCACGCGGTCGGGGCTTTCCAGGGCGATTCTCTCGAACGAGGGGCCGACAATGACTTTCCCGTCATCGCCCAGCAGCACCACCGAGGGCGTAATCGGGCGGTCGTCGGCGTTCGGAATCGCAATGGGGGTGCCATCCTGATCCAGCTGCGAAATCGCCGAATAGGTCGTGCCGAGATCGATCCCGACCGTCTGGCCTTCGAGAAACTTCATTGACAGACCTGCACACGAAATATGGTTGAAGAGAAACAGCGAACCCGGCGACCGAACTCCGGAAGGTTCCGGCAGTCACCCGGACCGCAGCTGCCTGACGGAATTGTATCGACTGGAACAGCTGCTGATGCACCAGAACCGGCATATTCCGTCTGGACAGACCAGGCCGTCAGCCGACAGCCTGCTGAAC
Organism: Planctomycetaceae bacterium; assembly: GCA_020426545.1. Taxonomy (GTDB): domain Bacteria; phylum Planctomycetota; class Planctomycetia; order Planctomycetales; family Planctomycetaceae; genus JAGQPV01. Next base: position 4,021 of record JAGQPV010000352.1, on the reverse strand, counting down.
AGTCATCGACTGACAGCAACCTGCCTGAAACTGTACTGCCCGATCTGCCGGGAGAGCCGGGTAAAACCAGTTATCGACGCAGTTCCTCCCGCGGAGAGCCGAAGGCAGCTGAGCCACCGGGAACGGGCCCCGAATTCTGCAGTGCTCCCGCAATGGAACGCAGCAACGCCAGCAGGACCCCACCCCGAACAGGGCACCATCCTGCCTGAACTGGTTATTCTGACACTGCCCGGAACCGGAATCAAGCTGCCGGCCCGGACTATTCAACGATTGGAAATCCCCTGTCCCGTCCGCTGGCTGACACATCCCGCAGGGACGACGGGCATGGCGTCTCTTGAATCCCTCGCCAGAGGGTGAGAGGTTGCGGTGAGGGGTCCTCTCTTCCGTAGGTCAGGCTGTGCCTGACGAATCTCTCTTCTTCGCAGGCTGGTGCCCGAGTCTTCGAAACCCGGCAATTGCGAGAGCGAAACCACGACAAGCCGCCCGAAGACAGGAAAGAATCATCACCGGGGAGGCCGCGGAGAAGAAGAACAAACCCGAGTGCCATGCCTGTAGCCGCGAAAGCGGGATGGGCATGTTCGATATGTCCCGGACAGCGGCGCCAAAGACACTGGCAGGCAAGCTGCCAGTGCCACCCGAAGAGCTGCCAATACATGGCAACCCAGGGCGTGGAGCACGCCACCGGGGCTCGCTACCGCCCCCACCCTGACCACTGCTCTCAATCCTCTCCGGTTTCAGATTCCGGTGTCAGCGGCTGGTTCAGCGGGATCGTGCAGTCCACCAGCAGCCAGGACAGCGACGAAATCAGGTACGCACCCGCCACCAGCAGGAACACGGGTTTCCAGTCCACCGAGTGCTGGGCCACCGCGCCGAACACCACCGGAGAAACCAGCCCGCCCGCACCACCCACCATGTTATTCAGGCCGAAAGCTGTCGCCGGAGCGGCTCCGCCGATATCGGTCACCGTGCCCCACACCGTCGGCTGGCTCCAGTCGCTGAAGAACTTGACGAAGAACAGAATCCAGCAGAAGGCAAACGGCTGGTCGTAAATCGCCAGCGCCGCCATCACCAGCCCGGCCGCGGCGGCCTTGCCCACAAAACCCACGGCCGAACGCGACCACCGCCGGTTACCCGTGAAGCGAATCAGCAGATCGTTCAGCATCCCGCCGCAGGTCCCGCCGATCGCACCGCCCACCAGTGGCAGGGCCGAGTAGAAACCCATTTCGCCGTAGGTCAGCCCGTGCTCTTCCTTCAGAAAAAACGGGATCCAGGCCACGTAAATGGCATCGGCAAACGTGCTGGTAAACTGCTGCACCAGCAGCGCCAGCAGATTCAGCAGCGAGCGGGGTGTGGTCCGCGCGATCAGCTGCCGAAAGGTCACATGGGCCGGAGCCACACCACCGGTCAGGGCGATGTCCGCCTGCTCGATCAGCCGGGCCTCGGCTTCATTCGCCAGATAATGCTGGCGGGCGCTGTTGCGGTACAGCACCAGAAACACAATCCCCCACAGGACGCCCGCCACCACGAACACGTTGATCGCCGTCCGCCAGTCGAACGCCAGAATCCCGATCAGCACACTGGCCAGCAGCAGGTTGGACGAGGCGCCGCCCATCCGCCCGAAGAACGAGGCAATCCACCCCTGCAGGCTGGTCCGCACCGGCCGCGGAAACCACATCTGGCTGACTTTGCTCAACGTCGGGTAGCAGCCGGCCTGCGTCAGCCCGAACAGCACCCGTGCCGTGGTAATTCCGCGCGGCCCGCCGGCCCAGGCATGCAGTCCCAGAGCCAGCGACCAGGCAATAATGATGATCCCCAGAAACAGGTGCGCTCCCATGACATCGCACAGCACACCTGTGGGAACCTGAGCCAGCGAGTAGGCCGTGCTGAAAGCCGCATCCAGCCCGCCCAGCTGCGTTTCCGTCAGGCCGAATTCATCTTTCAGCTGCGGCTTGATTAAGGCAAACGAATAACGGTGCAGGTACAGAAACCACGACGTGCCGCAGCTCAGCCCGAAGACCATCCAGCGAATGCCCGTCGGCCGCTCGGTGACGGCGCCCGGTCCAGCGTCACCACGCACCTTAGCCGCCGGTTCACCCTGCGGTTCCACCTGCTCTGCCGTCATGGATGTCGCCGATCTGAATTGAGTGCCGGAATCGGCAGAAAGAGTTCCCGAGGGGCGGGAATTCACCCCCTCGCGCACCGGTCAGCCGTTCGCAGGAATTCAGAATTCGACCGGCCCGCCCGCAATCCGTCAGAATTAGGGATTCCCCTCAACCACGGGCAAATCCTCTGCTTCCCGCTGTCACATGAAATAAACTTGCACGGCAGGGCGCAAATTTTCTCCGGCCTGCTGCTTCCGTACGAAATCCATCCCCCCGCCCGCCCGTTCCCTCAGTGAACGCCGGTGCTGTCGGCCACTGCCATCATCTACCACTACCACAACCAGAAACCAATCACCATGACGCCACCAGAAGAACTGGCTGGCTGCTGCCTCCTGATTGCAGACCGGCACGCCACCCGACGACGCCAGCTCGGGCAGATGCTCCGCGCGGCGGGAGCCGTGGTGCGGACCGTCAGCGATCTGGACAACGTCGTCCCCGAAGTGATTGCCGCCGAACTGATGGGCCGGCCGTGGAACGTCGTCCTCCTGCGGATGGAAACCTCGCAGGGGGCAGAACTCGAAGTCGGTCGCCGGCTGCGCGAATCCGGTTCCATGGTGCCCGTCATCGGGATGATGGAACCAGACAGCGAGACCTCGACCGACGCTGACGATCTCGACAGCCAGTGCCGGGTCACCGGCTGCTGCGCCTGCGTGAACAGTGCCGCAGAAACGCCCGGCCTGATCGAGGTCATCAACCGGCTGTGGCGCCCGGAACCTCAGTGGAGGCTGCACACAGCACAGTACTCCACCTGCCAGATCCGCAGCTGTTTTCGTCGCCAGCCCGACGGACTGTGCGAAGCGCACTGAGGTACCTCCGGCCGCGGACGGATGGATGCTTCAGGCCAGCAGGGCCGACAGCAGCCCCGCCACCACAATTCCGTCCCACGTGCCGGCACCGCCAATGCTCACCACTCCGGCAGAGACTTTCTGAAAGTCTTTCCAGTGGAGCAGATCGGCCCCGAACAGCGGCCCCGAGATCCCGCTGACGAAGGCCACCGGCGCCAGAAAATCTTCCAGGGCCGCGTCCCGCCCCAGTCCCGCCCACGTGACGGTCAGTGCTACAGCCGCGGGAATAAACAGCGGCAGCGCGATCCCGAACCCGCGTACCGGCCGGGCAAAATACCAGCACACCGCGGTATTCAGCACCACGCCAGCCAGCAAGGTAGTCAGCACGGCGGGCGGGCCGGCGACAATATGCCGCAGCAGCCATACGGCCAGCAGCAGCGGCACAATGCACCCGCCCACATTCACCGCCACCAGCATCTCCTGCCTGAGCCGCCGGTACTGCGGATAACCAGGCGTGCCGGCCAGCGGGTGCAGCACGGGGACTTCCACTTCATTCGGCAGCGGATAACGGACCAGCGGCAGGTTAATCGGCGACCCCAGCACCGTGGCGAACAGCACCAGCATGGCGGCTCCCGGACTGAGGTGCAGATTCTCCAGAGCCGACTGCGCCGCATTCACCAGCAGCAGCGGCACGACACAGGCCACCAGAATCAGCGTGCACAGCACCAGGCAGCCGGACGTCCGCAGAGAGGGCAGCGGATTACGTTCATCGGGGTAGAACATGCAGATCACAGTCTGTGAAACATCATTCGCGAAGTAGTAATCGGCAGCCGCCGCAGTCATCCGTCCCGGTCACCCGCCGTCTGCCAGCGTCCCGGCATCATAAGAGAGTGGCTGCCCTGCTTCCTCCCCTGTTCCCGCCTGCGGGCGGAATGCCGGTAACGCGGGACTTCTCTTCATTCTTCAGTCCCTCCCGGCCAGCGAGGAATTGAGGGAGGGTCTTCGCTCTCAGTAACCCTCGACCAGCCGTATCCGGGTGCCACAAGTGGCTGATCCACCCGTGTCTTCGATCAA
>JAGQPV010000351.1 GCA_020426545.1 Planctomycetaceae bacterium | reverse complement strand
CTGGTCCGGCGGGCTGTAGCCGCGGTGCCCGGTCTGGCGGGGTATGTGGGGTTCGATCTGCTGCTCCTCAGCGGGACCGCCCAATGGTCGGAGCCTTCGCTGGTTCTGGTGGAGATTAATCCCCGGGTGACCACTGCCTGGCTGGGTTATCGGCAGTTGACGTCCAGCCGGGCGCAGCTGGCGGGAATGCTCGCGGGAGTCCTGCCAGGCCAGCTGCCCGACTGGCAGCCGGGGCCGGTTGGTTTTCTGCCGGATGGCACCCTGACAACTCCCCTGGCGGAAAGCTGTTGAATCATGACGATTGTCGGCCTCGATATTGGCGGAGCGAATCTCAAAGCAGCCACCGCCGCGGGAGAGGCGGTGACGGTGCCGTTTCCGCTGTGGCAGCAGCCCGGGCAGCTGGCCGGTGCGTTGGGCAGTCTGCTGGCGCAGCTGCCCGCCGCCGACTTTCTGGCAGTCACGATGACGGGCGAACTGGCCGACTGTTACCCGAACCGGGCCGAGGGAGTTCGGCACATTCTCAAGGTGGTGGAACAGGTGGCTGCCGGCCGGCCCGCAGCTGTGTGGCAGACGGCCGGAGAGTTTGTTTCCGTGGAAACGGCCTGTGAATTTCCCGAACTGACATCCGCCGCGAACTGGCACGCCCTGGCGACCTGGGCCGGCCGCATTGTTCCCGCTGGCTATGGCCTGCTGCTGGATATCGGCAGTACCACGGCCGACTGCATTCTGCTGCACGACGGCAGCCCCGAGCCGCGCGGGCTGACCGATTTCGAACGTCTGCAGACCGGCGAACTGGTTTATACGGGAGTCCGGCGAACGCCCGTCTTTGGCGTGGCAGGCGAGGTTCCGCTACGCACGGGCAGGGTCCCGCTCGCGCCGGAACTGTTCGCCACCATGCGCGATGTCTGGCTGCTGGAGGGACAGCTGGCTGAAGACGCGGCGGACAGCGACACGGCCGACGGTCGCTCCGCCACGATTCCCGCAGCGGAAGCCCGGTTGCGACGTGCATTCTGTGCGATGGAGCAGGAACTCTCATCAGCCGACCTGCACAAGGCCGCGGCATTCCTGGCCGCCGAACAGCAGGGCCAGCTGCACCGGGCGGTCACACGGGTGGTGGAAGCGGCCGGCCGGCCATTTTCTATGGAGTCCGCGGAAGTGGCAGACTCGCAGGCAGAAGGTTCCGCCGCTCTGAATTCTCTGATCGGGCAGGTGCTGATTTCCGGCAGCGGCAGTTTTCTGGCCGCCAGAATCGCGGAAACGCATCCACTGCTGGCACAGGCCGAGACTCTGCGGCTCGATTCCCTCGCCGGACCGGCCATTGCCACCGCGGCCTGCGCGTACGCCCTGGCTCAGCTGGCTGCCGAACGCTGTTGAAGGGCGCGCTGCTCCGCTTGAGGAGACAGGAAGGCGCTAACAGGTGGTCTGCGAGTGTCTTCGCGATGTGCCTCAACAGCACGGCGGAACCACCCGGCAGTGGCACGCAGGACACATCGAACATCCCGCCCGAATAATGTACGGGTAGTGTCTTTGATCGAGATCAGTCGGCTGCGGGCGCGACGGTAGTTTGCTGCGACACCGAAATATGCGGTGCCGGCAGCCAGTCTCTGCGGGGCCACCATAAGTCGTCACCCCACCGGGCGAGGTTGATTAATGGCCACAGCCACATCCCCGCCCGTACCGGAGCAGCCGTCAGTTCATCGATGGCCTGGGGGTTGAACACGGCGCGGGCGAACGGGCTGCTGAGCAGGGCGGTCCGCACACGGCGAGCCCAAGTCGTGCCCAGCCACTGCTGCACCGGCGTGGGGAAGCTGGCTTTCGGGCGGTGCGCCAGGGAACTCGGCAGCAGTTTCGCCGCCAGCGAACGCAGCAGCCGTTTCTCGTGCAGCAGCCCGCGGCGGTGCAGTTCCGCCGCTGTCAGACCTTCGGCAGGGGCTTCCGGTGCCACCTGAATGCGGAACTGGCGGGGAACACGGAACATGGCCTCCACCAGCTGGTGGTCGGTAAAGGGGGCGCGTACTTCCAGCCCGGCTGCCATCGTGGCTGTATCCAGCCGGTTGAGCTGTCCTTCCAGATTGACCCGATGCAGCAGCCTGTCGTGCTGGGCCGCATAATCCCCCGCCTCCGCCGAAGGGAACCAGCTGCTGTACCACTGGCGGAGGGAGTGGTCTTCGTCGGCGGCCTGCCACACATCCGGTCGCAGAAGCAGCGGCTTCCCCGACAGGGGAACCAGGCTGTTCATGGCCAGATAGAACTCGGCTGGACCTGCCTGCGGCGTGACCTGCCCAGCCACGCAGATGGCCTGCAACCGCCGTGAATCCGGCTGGCCGGCGGAACCGCGGAGGACCGCGTAATCCGCCGGTGACTGATGCTGCACCGCATAACCACACAGCAGTTCGTCGGCACCTTCACCACTCAGCGCGACCGCCACCGAGCCCTTCAACCGGCGGGCGAGCTGGTGCAGCATGACATCGCTGGGGGTTGAAAGCGGCGTCCCGCCCCGTTCCAGCAGCCATTGCCAGGTGTCGTAATAATCGGCCGCGTTCAGGCGGACTTCATCGTATTCCAGTCCGGTGGCTGCGGCACACTGGCGGGCGGAATCCAGTTCGCCACCAGGGTCGAGGTCTCCCGCACCGCTGCAGCTGGCACGTATCCCGGCCGACTGCTCCCGCGCAATCGCGGCGATCGTGCCGGAATCGACCCCGCCACTGAGCAGCATCCCCACGGGGCGATCGCTCACCAGCTGCCGACCGACGGCGGATGTCAGTCGGTCCTGCAGCAGATGCTCCGCCGCCTCATAATCGAGGCTGTGATCGATATCGGTGGGGTATTCCCAGTAGCGCTGCAGCTCTTCACGCGGCTCGCCGCCGGCAGCGTCTTCGCTTCGGATCAGCATCGTGGCAGGCTGCAGCTGGCTGATTCCCTGAAACAGGGTGCGGGAGCCCAGCGTCAGCCGGAAGCTGGTGAGGTAGTGACTGAGCGAGGCCCAGTCGGGGGCGATCCCCAGGCCCGGATGCAGCCGCAGGGCGGGCAGACTGCTGGCAAAGGCGATTCCGCGGCTCAGTCTGGCGAAATACAGCGGTTTGAGCCCGAAGCGGTCCCGCAGGAGCACCAGCTGCCTGGTGCGGAAGTCATAAATCGCCAGGGCGAACATGCCGTCCAGCCTGCTGGCAAACTGCGGTCCCCAGGCCATCCATGCGGCGAGTACGGTTTCCGAATCGCACTTCGTCCGGAAGCGGTAACCCAGGGCGGCCAGTTCCTCGCGCAGCTGGCTGTCGTTGTACAGCTCGCCGTTATACACGAGCACACAGGAGCCATCTCCCGAAACCAGCGGCTGTTCTCCGCCGACGGAATCACGAATGGCCAGCCGCCTGTGCACCAGCGCAACCGGCCCCTGGCGAAACCGGCCTGAACCATCCGGTCCGCGGGAACTGAGGCTGTGCTGCATGGCGGAGAGGACCGGTTCCGAAACCGGCACGCCCCCCGGAGCAGTAATGACACCAGCGAATCCACACATGCTTATGGAATCGACCAGTGGACCATGGCAGGAACATCAGCAACATTCCCGCTGGACGGAGTTAAGGGGAGATCCCCAGCCGATCCGGAACAGGCGGTACGTCCCCTGTTTTCGCAGCATCTGATTCAGCAGGTGCAACCGGGCGGCCCCGTGTACTTGACAGGGCAGAACCGGCTCAGTGTTTCATCCAGGCGAAACAGGTGGAACTGGAGTGCCACCCGCCGACCGGCTGCGGGAATTCGACCTGCCGCTGGTGAATCACCGCTTGCCGCTGCCTCTGGGCATGAGTAGGATACTGGTGCGATCCCTGCGGGGATCTGCATGACCTCTGCCATGTTCGACCACGGGGTAATGTGTTGACCCTACAAGTTTAGACCCGAGGGAACTTTCGATTGTTCGGCCGCGTGTATATCCGACTTCGTATCGGCTCACACAACCCGGACTCGCGGTTCCCCCCTGTTTTAGCCGGGTTCTGAACATATTCCATCCGACCGGCATTGCGGTGGAGGTCTCTTTTTCACACAGCACGTTCGTTGAGACTGCCAGACAGAAGCCCACGCGGAAAAACCGACTGAATTCCTCCCGCCGGCAGCCACCTCCCGCGGGATGGCCCGAGTTGAGCCGCATGATGCAGGCCGGGCAGGGTGTTCGTCACCGCGGCCTCGGGTTCGCTGGCAGACAGTTCGGAAACAGCTGCGGTACATCCCGCGCTGCGGGGCAGCCGGCATGAGTCGCGGTCTGTTTGACAGGCAGGAAGAGTCCCACCAGCAGGAGGCGATGCCTCTGGCGGCCCGTATGCGGCCGACGACGCTGGCCGAGTTTGCCGGCCAGGAACATCTGCTGGGAGAAGGTGGCCTGCTGCGTCGCATGTTGAGCGCACAACGGCTGGGTTCCCTGCTGTTCTGCGGTCCGCCCGGCTGTGGCAAGACGACCCTCGCGGAGGTCATCTCCCGGGAGACTCGATCCCGCTTTCGCCGCATTAACGCCGTAGCCTGCGGCGTGAAGGAACTGCGGGCCGAACTCGACGCCGCCCGCGACCGCCTGCGGGGCGATGGCCAGCGTACGATTCTGTTCATCGATGAACTGCACCGCTTCAGCCGCTCGCAGCAGGATGTCCTGCTGCCCGATGTGGAAAGCGGCACCGTCTCGCTGATTGGTGCCACCACCGCCAATCCATCCTTCGCCGTGGTGGCCCCGCTGTTGAGCCGCAGCACGGTGCTGGAGTTCCGTCCGCTGGATGCTCCTTCCATCCGCCGGCTGCTCAATTCCGCACTGGCCGATTCGAAACGCGGCCTGGGCGACAGCAGAACCACCGTAACGGAAGAAGCCCTTGAGTTTCTGGCGCAGGTCTGCGACGGGGATGCCCGCCGTGCTCTCAATGCTCTGGAGGTGGCCGTGCTGTCGGTCTCGGGGCAGGGCGGGAATGCGGTTACCCTGGCGGAGGCGGAGGACTCGGTTCAGCGGAAAGCCGTGCGGTACGACGGCGATGGCGACGAACATTACGACGTGGCCAGTGCTCTCATCAAGAGCATGCGGGGCAGCGACCCCGATGCCGCCATTTACTGGCTGGCCGTCATGCTGGAAGCGGGCGAAGACCCCCGGTTCATCGCCCGCCGGCTGATGATTGCCGCTTCGGAAGATGTGGGCAATGCCGATCCACAGGCCCTGGTCGTGGCCACTTCGGCAGCCCGGGCGGTGGAAACCGTCGGCATGCCGGAAGGCCGCATCATTCTGGCGCAGGCGGTGACTTACCTGGCCTCTGCTCCCAAGTCGAACGCCGCCTATGCCGCCATCAATGTGGCCCTGGAAGACGTGCGGCAGCAGCGGGTGATTCCCGTGCCTCAGCATCTGCGGGATCCACACACCAGCCACGGTGACCGCCAGTCTGCTGCCCGGTATGTCTCGCCGCACACTCAGGCCACCGGCTTCGTGTCGCAGGACTACCTTGGGGTCGAGAAAACGTACTACCGCCCGACCGATCGCGGGCAGGAAGCCGAGTTCCGCCGTCGGCTGGTTTCGCTGTGGCCGGAACGGTACGGTGAAGACCTCCCGGAGGAACAGCAGTCCCGCTGATTTTCATCCGGAGAACCCGGCCTGGTCTCTACCGGGCTGAGGCATGTGACCATCGCTCACGTCTCACAGGCCCTGCAAAGGATCACCCGGATGCCAGGACTTCCCGTTGCCCGCCCGTCGGAAATCGGTCTGGATGAAGAACGTCTGAACCTCGCTTACGACAAACTGCGGAAGTGGACAGCGGGCGATTCTCCCGATGTTCCCGGCGGTGCCATTCTCGTGGGACGGCACGGGAAAATCGTGGCACCGCAGTTCTTCGGCCGCCAGGGGCCGGAAGCCGGAGCCGAGCCCATTCGCCGGGATGGCCTGTTCCTGCTGGCCTCGATTTCCAAACCGGTGACGTACCTGGGCGCGATGAAACTGGTCGAGCGGGGCGAGCTGAACCTCTCCGATCGGGTGACCCGTTACATTCCCGAGTTCGCCGCACATCACAAGGAAGACACGCTCGTTCTGCACCTGTTTACGCATACCTCCGGCATGCCCGACATGGTGCCCGACAACGCCGCCATGCGGCAGAAGCATGCTCCCCTGAAGGACTTCATCCGTGAAGCCATTAACGCGCAGCCCCTGTTTCCACCCGGCACCAGCTACAGCTACCAGAGCATGGGCACGCTGGTGGTGGCCGAACTGATTCAGCGGATTTCCGGCATGTCGATCCGCGATTTTCTGCGGAAAGAAATTCTCGACCCTTTGCAGATGCACTCCACGGCCCTGGGTTCAACGGGACTGTCCCGCGAGCGGCTGATTCGCGTGGAAGTTCCCGAATACCAGACCGGCAGCAACTTCGGCTGGAACAGCCGCTACTGGCAGGAATTCGGTGCGCCCTGGGGCGGCATGTTCAGCGCGCCGGAAGATTTCGCCCGCCTGTGCCAGATGCTGCTGCAGCAGGGCACGCTGGATGGAACGCGCATTCTGTC
>JAGQPV010000350.1 GCA_020426545.1 Planctomycetaceae bacterium | reverse complement strand
TGCGGAGGACGGGATGCGTCCGGCTGCCTGAATCGCACAGGTTTCGCGGCGGCCCCTCGGTTTTCGTCTGAAATTGCAGCTGCGACAGGGCTGCGGAATTGTGGAGCAGCAGAGATGCCAGCTGAGCGCCCCGCCATCCTCATGTGTCCCGCCGATTACTATGGCATCGAGTACGAGATTAATCCGTGGATGAGCCGCGGGCGACAGAGCGACCCAGCCATTGCCCGCGGACAGTGGCTGGCTTTGCATGATTTGCTGATTTCTCTGGGAGCTGACATTCACCTGATGCAGCCGGCTCCGGGACTGCCCGACCTGGTTTTCACCGCGAATGCGGGACTGGTCTGGGAGCAGACTGTTTTTCTGTCGCGGTTCCGGCATCCGGCCCGGCAGGGAGAAACACCGCTGGACGATGCCTGGTTTCAGCAGCACGGCTTCCGGACGGTGGAACTCCCGGAAGACTGGAGTTTCGAGGGAGCGGGCGATGCCCTGTTCTGCGGAGAGACCCTGTTCGCCGGCTACCTCATTCGCAGCGATGCGGCCGCCATGCAGTGGGTTGGCTCCGAAATCGGCTGCCGGGTGATTCCCATGCAGCTGGTCGATGACCGCTACTACCACCTCGATACCTGCTTCTGCCCGCTCGACGACGAAACGGCCATCTGCTGGCTGCCTGCCTTTGATGAATACGGCCAGCGGGCGCTGCGGGAGCATATTCCTCAGCTGATCGAAGTTGCTCCCGAGGAAGCAGCCCGCTTCTGCTGCAATGCCGTCGTCATCGGGCGGGATGTCGTCCTCAACACGGGCTGTCCGCAGCTGGAAGCCACGCTCGCGGAACGGGGATTCCGTCCGCATGCCACACCGCTCGATGAATTCATCAAAGCGGGTGGCAGTGCCAAGTGTCTGACATTACGGCTGGACGGCGAAGACGCGGCCCGCTGGCCCCAGTGAGGTCGTTTTTCTCAGCCGACGATAGGCCGTGCCCGCCTGCAGGAAGCCACTGTGGACCGGCTGGGCGGGCGAGAACCGCTGTCCGGCGGTCAGCAGTCGCCAGTCTTCCAGCTGGCTGTGGCCGGCCAGCGGCACATTTCGCACCACAGTGGCGAATACCCCACGCCCCGGAACGACCAGTTCCACCTGCAGGTTGCCCACCGGGGCCAGCGAACTGTTGTGTTCCGGCAGACCGTTCAGCGGAAGCCGGACCATTCCGGAGGAACCACCGGGAGCTGTCGTCACGCCTGCCGTGCGGGAAGCCAGCAGCTGCTCCCGCACCGGTTCCGCCAGCAGCACCGGCCCGAAGCCCTGCACCGCCCGGACTTCCATGCCGCGCAGCCGCAGGCTGAGTGTGCCGGAAAACGGCAGCGGTCGCCCATCAGGCCCCTGCAGCTGCACTTCGATTGACAGACTGTCGAGATCGCTTTTCCCGTACAACGATTCCGGCCAGGCAACTGCCCGCAGACTGCCGGCGTTCGGCGGCAGGTCGAGAGCAGGCGAACCGGAATCGACCGCGGGAAAAACGCCCGCACTTCCGAAGGCTCCATCCCGTGGGAATACCGGTGGTGCCGGACCAGGCGGTACCGCCGAAGGTACGGACTGGTGAAGTCCCCCGGGGTGAGGCGACTTTGGAACATGTGGCCGAGGACTGTGCGGCAGAACCTGTCCTCGATGCAGCGCCGGGGGCACCGGGTATCGCAGGGGTTCGGCCAGCATCTGACGGGCGCGGGCTGCCCGCAACAGGGGCAGGGCGGCACCGGCTTCACTGGCTGGAACGCCGAACGGAAAATATACCGCAATCAGGTCGGCATAGGCGGCCAGTGGACCGGCCCGCACACCGATGACCCGACCCGGTGCACCACCGAAGCTACCGGCGAAAACACAGGCGGCATTCGCCAGAAAACTCCCGCGAACAGCAGCAGGACGGAATACCTGCAACTGCTGCGGATCACCCGCGAGCCCGGTGGGGAACGGTGGCGGAGCAAAGGACGATGGGCCCGCCGCTCCGGCAGGTGCAGGCTCTTCAGTTCGTGATCGTGAGAACGGGTCCAGCAGTTCTCTCGGCGGGGGAGCCAGGGCACCGCGGGAGAAGGAAGATTCGTCCAGGGAAACCGGCTGAATCGGAGGCGTCCCGAATGGCATGGAGCTGCTGGCATCACCGGTTTCGGTGGAGAGATCGTCCGCCTGTGGGAAGAAAACCGTCCGCCCGGCAATCGTCACCGAGTGAATGGCACTGGCGGGCAGTCGGCGGTTCATCGTCACACCGGGAGCCGACGAATGCAGTACCACAATCTGGCTGTCCGGCAGCAGTTCAATCCGATCAACCTGCAGCAGACGACCGCTGGCCAGCTGCACCCGCACCGTGCGGACCGGCTGTGCGCCGCTGACTGGGACCGGCTGCAGAATGGCCCCCAGCAGGACGAGCAGCACCGCCAGCAGAATTTTCGCCGGAAGCGGCCACCTGTCTGCTCCACGCCACAGGCCCGACATTCCCGGTGTGATTCGCTGCCGCATGACCGCGGATGCCACCGTTCGTGCCGTTCTCGCCGTCAACATGCCTGTGCCCCGCAGCGTGAGATTTCAGATTCCTCAAGGTCACGTTTGAGGAACCCGGGGCTCCGGCTGCGCACAGCACCTGGGGCTGTGGCACCGTCTGCACCAGCCGGAGACCGGTCCGCATAGTCCCCGTTGCCAGGATGCCGAACCGGAAGCCCGGCAGAACCTCAGCGGGGGATGCTGCAACCTGCGGACCGTCGGCCGCAGACGATTGCGGGATGCGGAGGGGAAGTCCCTGTGTGCAGGGGCAGAAGCGGCCTGAAGGCGGCCCGGCGGGGATCGTCTCGACCACGGCCGGCTGTCAGGCAGGCTGAACAGCTCCGTTCAGATTTCTGAACGATGGTTTCGATTTCGAGACAACTGCCCGAGCGGGGACCCTGGGCACTGGCGGAGAAAGGAAAGACGGTCCGATTGCGAAGAGTGTCGGGGAGAAACGGTGCTCTCAGCCGTATGGAGGATTCCCCGAAGAAATCCCTGGACAGGAATGGGGAATAAACTTGACAGCTGCAACCGAACGCCGGATGATCGGCGCAGGATTCTCGCGGGCCGACTGTCCAGTAACGTCTGTTTCCTCTCCATATTCTGGTTTGTGGATCCGGCCGTCTGGCCGTTCTCCTGCCCTGGCCCGCTGTGGTTGCCAGAGCAGTACCGAATGTTTGACGTCCCGCAGACTTCCGCATGATATAATGTTGGAAGTACGACCGGGGCTGATGTGCTGAACGCAGTGGTGCTGCGTCGGGCGTCGGTTCTCAGTCGGGGTCAGGGGAGTCGGCAGCCCAGATTTCCACAGCAAATCGATATACTGGAAACGTAAGATGGCAAGTGACGGTCATCGGCGTATTGACGTCGAGGAAGCAGGTGATGTGACAATCGCGCGTTTTGTCGATAAGAAGATTCTCGACGAAACCAAGATTCAGATCATCGGAAACCAGCTGTTCGCGCTGGTGGATGAAGATGGTCGAAAAAAGATCGTCATTGACTTTACCAACGTGGAGTATCTGTCCAGCGCCGCGCTGGGCAAGCTGATCACGATGGACAAGAAGGTCAAGGAAGCCCGGGCCAAGCTGCGTCTGTGCAGCATCCGTCCGGAAATTTACGAAGTGTTCGCCATCACGAAACTGAATAAACTGTTCAGCATTCATGATGATCAGGAGAAGGCGCTGGAAGGATTCTGAACGGCATGCGGTATGCCGGTTGATTCTCTGACAGTTATGGTCGCTCTCCTGCGGCAGCGGCCTGACTGGTGCACTGGAGTCTCGAAACCGGCATGCCAGACGTCCGAAGCTGAACCTCTCAGCGGACGGCGGCTCCGTGCCGTTTCCAGCCCGGCAGGGTTCTGCTGAGTTGAGATTTCCGGTGCGAAGTCGGAAGACAGCGGTTTGAAGAACGGGCTGGTCCCGAAGCATGTTTCTTCAGGGATTCTTCCTGAAGAGGGTCGCCGGGCCTCCCCGGAATCAGATTTCAATATGGTAAACGGCAGGTCCTTCAGTTCGGGTCGTTGATGCTGTTGAGGCATCGCTTCACCGGGCATGGTTCCTGTCCTGCTCTTTCTCAAGAGAAGCAGCTCTGTCTACTGGCCCGTTTCGGGCATGAGAGCAGAATTCAGGTAGGAAAAGCACTGGCCCACACTGACGTCCGTGATGAGTAATCATCGAAGCCAGGCAGGTCTGGGACTGATGTGACTCCCGAAATCGGGATGAGGGAACAGGCACAGTGCAGTGTGGAACGGATCAGTCACCCGGTCCGGCGCAGACTGAGACTCGCCGCCAGCCAGCAGGCTGGCACGGGAGGATGCTGTCAGCCGGCTGTCACTGCAACTGGTGAGTCACCCAGATACATGTCGATAATCGAAGAGTTCGAGGTGACGATCCCGAGCGACACCGCGGAAGGGCAGGCTGTCCAGGAGCGGATCGTTCGCATGCTGGAAGAACGAAACTTCCCGGATCGGGATGTGTTCGGCGTTCGGCTTGCGCTGGAAGAGGCTCTCGTCAATGCCATCAAGCATGGCAACGGGATGGATCCGGATAAATCGGTGCGGATTGGCTGTCTGATCCGCTCGAACTACGTTCGGATTGAAATCGAGGACGAAGGTGAAGGCTTCGTGCCGGACGATGTCCCCGATCCGACGGACGATGAGAACCTGGAGAAGCCCTGCGGTCGCGGCATTATGCTGATGCGGGCGTTTCTCAGCACGGTGGAATACAACGACACCGGCAACCGGGTCGTGCTGACCAAAGACAGCGAGCAGAGCGCCAGCACCGTCGAGAGTTCCGGCAACGGCGACTCCTGACCACTTGACGGGCCGGGCATCTCCAGCGGTTGTCCGACAGCGGCTGAACATCATTCGCAGCTGTCTGCAATTCCCGTCCGGCCAGAACGGGATAGTGGTGCGCCTCCGGCTGCGGCCCACATGAGTGCGCGGATCGCCGTGATTTTACCGGCGTAACTGGCCGCAGTCTCATCTGCCCGGTCTCAACTGGCCCGACCGCCCGTCCCGGACTGCATTTTCCGGCAGTCTATCCGGGGAAGCTGCCCCTGGCGTCCCGTGGCTGCTGAGGAGGTGCGGTTCCATGCCGGACACCTGGCCAGCCAGCCTTTTTGTCACTGAGATTCCCCGGAAGAGCCGCCTTCCGCTGTGGATCTTTCGCCTGAACTGGCAGTTCTGTCTGTGGGCAGCAGGCACTGCTGTCCGACAGTCGGCGCACCTGTTTCCAGACACTGGCTCTGGTGCTCAGCAACTTCCGAACCCCGAGCAAATCGCTCCCGGGCAGGCCAGCCACCGCCGGAGCACATTCTAAACAGGCGCAGAACCTGGCAGGAATTTGATGAACCGTGCCGCCTGAGGGGATATACTGGAGACAGAACAGGGTGCAACTGCACTGTTCGAGGGGAGGTTCTGTGGACAGTGGCCTGTCATCTTCAGCTGGCGTTCTGCCGGTCGGACCGGCTGTGCCAGACTGAGAACTGGTCCCCCTGTCCCTTTCGGCAGCGGTTCACAGTGATGATCATGAAACGGGTCGTGCGGATTTGACCGGTCACCCGGTGTTCTCCGCATTCGGCACAGACCTTCAGCAGCACCTCGATCAGACAGATTCAACACGCCCGTCAATCAGGGGGCAGCGGCCGGGCACCATCAATTCCGATATGTATCGGGAATAGACCGATACGAAGCCTCGGCCGGATGCCGCAGGATTGAGGGAGAGCTGCCGTCGGTTCACCTGCAGGAGCGGTCGCCAGGCAGAGGCAGCAGCAAGTCCGCAGGCAGAGCAGGGGATCGGCGAGCTGGCAGCATTTCGGACCTGTCCGTCGAGTTGATACGACAGCCCGCTGGATGGAAATCAGGAGGGTTTATGCACTTCACGGAGTCTCGCAGCGAGACAACCCGGAACCGGGCTGACGGCTCCCGTCAGCAGGCCGGCGGCGAAGGGGATGTTCCGCCCCCCCGTGATTCCGCTTCCGCAGACCGGGCTTCGCGGAAAGAATCCCCGGAGAGATCGTCCATGTCGGGTGCGTCTCAGTCCATGTCGTCGTCATCCACGCCGCCAGCGGTTCCACCGCTGCCCGCCTTCCTGCGCCAGCGGAGGACGAAAGTCGCTGAGCAGGATGCCGAATTGACAGCGCGGCAGCAGCTGGCAGCCACCATCGTGACTGAAGAGGAAGAGCTCCCGCTGAGCCGGCGGCTGGCACTGTGGTTTGCCAGTTTTGCCGCCATGGGTTACGGCATGTCGCTCATTCTGCATGCCGCGGTGCTGGCCATTCTGTCTCTTTCCATTGTGCATGGCATCGAGGGTTATGAGAACTTTTCGACGCTGCTGACGGAATCCGACACGCAGATCATGAAGTTCGATGCACTGGAGACTGCGGTGGATCCGGCCGGCGGGGCCCTTCGTTCGGAAACATCCCCAGTTCCTCTGAACGTGACGGAACTGCTGGAAGATGATTCGCAGGTGACGAGTATTCT